>JAGZEG010000016.1 GCA_018368455.1 Coriobacteriia bacterium | reverse complement strand
GCAGGCCGGCGCCTTCTGGACGAACAGGTCGCCGGGCCTGGCGTGCTCGAAGGCGAAGCGGACCAGCTCGACCGCCTCGTCCAGGTTCATCAGGAAGCGGGTCATGTGCGGGTCGGTCACCGTGAGCGGCTCGCCCCTGCGGACGCGGTCGATGAACAGTGGGATCACCGAGCCGCGGGAGCACATCACGTTTCCGTAGCGCGTGCAGCAGATGGTCGTCCTGCCGGCGCCGTTTCTGGCGTTTGCGTAGATGATCGACTCCATCATGGCCTTGGACTTGCCCATGGCGTTGATGGGGTAGGCCGCCTTGTCGGTGGACAGGCACACCACGCGCTCCACGCCCGCCTCTATGGCGGCGTGCAGGACGTTGTCGGTGCCGATCACGTTGGTCCTCACGGCCTCCATCGGGAAGAACTCGCAGGAGGGCACCTGCTTCAGGGCGGCGGCGTGGAAGACGAAGTCCACGCCTCGCATGGCGTCGCGCACGGACTGGGCGTCGCGCACGTCCCCGATGAAGAAGCGCACCCTCGAGGCCAGCTCGGGGCTTTCCTCCTGCAGGCGGTGGCGCATGTCGTCCTGCTTCTTCTCGTCGCGGGAGAACACGCGGATCTCCCCCACGTCCGACCCGAGGAAGTGCCTCAGCACGGTGTTGCCGAAAGATCCCGTGCCGCCGGTGATCATAAGGGTCCTGCCGGTGAATGCGGTGGCGCTAATCGTCATCTTTTCCATCCTTCAGCCTCTGCAGCTCTTTTTCCAGAATCGAATAGAAGCTGTCTTTCGCGAAGTGCTCCTCGTAGTAGCGCCTGCCGCGCTCGCCCATGGCCTCGCGCTCGGCAGGGCTCATGTCGGCAAACCGCCTGCAGGCCTCAGCCAGGCCCTTCGGATCCTCCGGATCGCAGCACAGGCCGCAGCCAGCTTCTTCGATCACGCGCCGAGCCTCCCCCGTCACCGTGCCGATCACGGGCCTGCCGGCCGCCATGTAGGAGGTCACCTTCCTAGGCAGCGTGTAGCCCAGGATCGGGTTGTCGGCGAAGGTCGCCACCATGGCGTCGCTGGAGCGGTAGAACGAGGGCATCTCGGCCAGGGGGTGCCTGCCGTGGAACTCCACGCAGCCCGAGCCGATCTCGGCCCGGTACTTCTTGAGCGTCTCCAGCTCCGAGCCCGAGCCCACCACGTGCAGGGCGAACCTGCCGTCCCCCTCCAGGTAGTGGCCAGCCTCGACAAGCGTGTTCACGGCCTGGGCGGCGCCCACGTTGCCCGCGAAGGTCAGGTTCACCTTGGAGGGGTCGTACTCGGGGCGCGGCTCGGCCTGCCCCGCAAAGGCGTCCTCGGCGTACTGGGGCAGGTAGACCGTCTCGCGGTCCATGCGCAGCACGTCCTTGAAATAGGCCGAGAAATTCGTCGACGTCACGGCCAGCACGTCGGCCGCCCCGTAGATCTTCCGGGAGACCCGGGCGTACGCCTTGTATATGAGCGAGGTGCGCTTGATGTTGCCCGCCGTCAGGCTCTCGGGCCATAGGTCCTGGCACCACAAAAGGACGGGAACGTGGTGCTTCTCGCCGTAGGCCAGCGCGGGCCTGGCCATCATCACCGGCGAGGTCTGGAACGACAGCACCACGTCGTAGCCGGCGCGCATCCTCAGCGCCTCCCTCTTGGCGGAGGTGCTGAAGCTGTAGTAGTTCACCACGCGCTGCCACGCCTCGCGGCCGCGCGGCACGATTTTGACGCGCCTGATGTGCACGCCGTTGCGCTCCTGGCTCCTGCGGGCCCCCCTCTCGTAGCCGGGATATATGTCGCCATCGGGATAGTTGGGGGTGCCGGTAAGCACCGTCACCTCGTGGCCCATGGCGGCCAGCCCCTCGCACACGTCGGCGATGGCGAACGGCTCGGGCCAGTAATGCTGGCTCACGGCCAGGACCTTGAGGGGGCGCCTCGTCTTAAAGGAAGGCCCGGCGGGCGCCTCGCCTGCGGCGACGCCGCCCAAAAGCACCGATGCCACTTCTTCTTTGGTATAGTCCTCGTCCTCGCCCACCTCGTCGATGGGCACCACCTCGTTCTCCCCGGTCTCGGGGTCGAACCTCCTGCGCACCACGGGCACGAACATCTGCAGGTACATGCCCAGCAGGATTGCCAGGGCGACCAGCACGACGAGGATGACGAGCTTCCAGACCAGGCCGACCTGCGTTATCACGAAGGCGAAGGCGCACAGGATGGTGGTTATGGCGTAGATAATGACCACCAGCGCCCTCTGCCCGAAGCCGCGCTTGAGGAGGCGATGGTGGATGTGGCCCTTGTCGGGGGTGCCTATGCTCACGCCCACGCGCGTGCGGCGCACGATGGCGGCGAAGGTGTCCAGTATCGGCACACCCACCATCACCATCGGGACCAGCAGCATCGACACCCCCGTCTCCCCCGTGTTGAGCAGGATCACGGCCACGCCCAACGAGAAGCCCAAAAGCAGCGACCCGGAGTCGCCCAGGAAGATCTTGGCCGGGTTGAAGTTCCAGCGCAGAAAGCCCAGCGTCGCGCCCACCAGGGCCGCGGCCACCGCGGCGGCGGCCGTGTGGCCGGCCATGACCGAGATGGCGAACAGGGCCACGCCGCAGATGCACGTGATGCCGGAGGCCAGCCCGTCAACGCCGTCGATAAGGTTGATAATGTTGGCGAACGAGACCAGGAAGGCCACGGTCAGCGGGTACGCGAGCCACCCCAGGCTGAGCATGCCGCCCGTGAAGGGGTTGGCGATCTCCCCGACGACGGCGCCGGACGCCGTCGCGGCGCAGGCGGCCACGATCTGCCAGAAGAACTTGTTGAGCGCGGTCAGCTGTATGGCGTCGTCCACCACGCCCACCAGGAACATGGCGACTACGGCGACCGCCAGCCCCGCGACGCTCACCCCGTTGACAGACATAGCCTCGGCCGGAGTCGGCAGCCCCAGCGGGCCCGCCAGCAGCGCCCATGCCGCGAAGCCCGCGGCCACGCCCAGCATCACGGCGATGCCGCCCATGCGCGGGGTAGGCTTGGTATTCACGCGCCTGCGGCTCGGATAGTCGACAGAGCCCGCCTTCCAGGCTATTTTGGACGCCAGGGGTACCGTGGCCAGCGTCACAACGAAGGCGACGGCGATGAGCAGCAGGGCAGTGTAGTAGAAGTCAGTCATTTAACGTGTCTCGCAGTTCGAACTCGGAGCCGCTGCTCGTGCAGAATCGGCACTCTTGCAATCAACGAGAAAATTAAAGAAATAGCCTTTGCATACTCTGATGGCGCGTCCTATTGCATCGTCCTGGGTCGTGCCGGCAAACGCGGCCGTAGCCTCCTCTGCCGTCATGCGACCACCGCCCTGTCCGCGACGACACAGGCATCGATCCAAGCTACTTGCAAATATGCTTCTTCAAACCCACTCAGCAGAGCGGTGCAAGCCATCAAAACACGCCTGGAAACCCCGTTCAGATGCCCGAAAAGGACGAAGGACAAGAGCAACAAGGCACCGAGTACCTCTTGCGGAATGCCGTTCTCCTGCAGGTTCCTCTTATGCTCGATTGCGTCTTCGGCGCGTGCCGCCTTTTGACGATCCGTGAGCATGGGCTCGTTGGCCTCCACGTGCTCCTCTGTCTCTATTCCGATGCCAATTCCACTAGCAGGCACGGCATGCCTCACTTGCCGGATATGTCCGGCGCCCCGCCCCGGCCCCCGCGAGCGCTTTGGCCTCGCTCGTCTGCAGCGGGCTGAGGATCCCCAGCCCCACGCGCACAGCGACCGTCCGCCCGCAGATATCCGTCTCGAGATACGCCACGCTCTTGCGGCGGTTGATGCTCGTGATGAGCCCTTCGCGTCCCACGAGCGGGCCGCTCGTCACGACGACGCGCTCGCCGTCCTTCACTGCATACGACATTGGAACGACGCGCTCGCCTTTGCTCGTGAACCCACCGATAAGCTCGACTTCCTCGCGAGCCAGCGGCACGAATCGCTCGCCCATGGCCAGCACGCGGGCAAACTCGGGGATGTGCGTCAGCGCGTCCTCGAGCGCCTCGGGGTCGCGGCACACCGCGATGAGGTAGCCGTCGAATAGCGGCCGCGTGCACGGCACCCACTGGCCGCGCACCTTCATCTCGGTCTGGTATTGCGGGAAGAAGCACTCGTCGAGCACGTCGCCGGGCACAACCCTGCTCAGCAGCGCCGCCATGGCGGCCTCGCTCCCCCGCCGCACCTGGATGACATACCAGCGCAGCGGCTGCCCGACATCACGTCGGTCGAGCTCCACCGCTCGGGGCATCTCGATCTCGGTTGTCTCAGTTGAAATAAGCATGGGCATCACCGCCTTTCGCGTGGCTCTCGACGAGGAGGGAATGCACAACGCCCGCGAGGTTTTTGGCTACCGCTTCGCTTGGCCTCTCCTCGGCTCCGCCTAGCGCTTCGCCACGAGATCCGGCCCGACAGCCCTGCCCCTCGCCGGGGCGTATGCATTCCCTCAACCCGTCGAGGCACGCTCGCGGCGCTGCCTCGACAAGAGAGGTATGGCTTTCCTTTTGGCGCGCGCCCGGCCCTATGGCCTCCGGCGCACGCCCCATCCGTACGAACTCTCGCCCAAAGAACCGGAGACGCCTCGCGACCACCCGGTTCCGGCGAGCGGTCAGCTGACCGCGCGAGAACCGACGACGTGAGCGCTTCCGCGCCCCGCCGGACCTCGCGCGAGCAGATGCCCACGCACCCCCACCACTCCTCTCCTACGTTTTCTCGACCACCTCCAGGCCCACCTTCGGAGCGCCGCCGCCCAACGCGCCCCTCTCCGACGCAATCACCCCGAGCCACGCCAGGCGCTTGTGCCGATCGATGCGCGTGACGAGCTGTTCGCGACCCTGTAGCGGGCCCTCGTCCACCACGAGTTCGCCGCTCACGATGCGGCCGCGCGACAACGCTATGGTGTGATGAGAATCAGCCAGGGAAAATAGCGCCTGCTCGCGCTGCGAAAGTGCAACGGGAGCCTCGCCACCGGCAACGACAAAGCCCGCACCTGCGGCAAGCATGTCCAACGCATGAACCACGTGCTCGGACTCTTCCGCCTCAACGAAGACGTAACCAGGATAGAGAGCCCGCTCCTCGAGCGTCCACGCCCCCTGATGGCGACGCAGGAATTGGGCGCTCAGCGAAAAAGCGTCGCGGACGATGTCGCGACACGCTTGTGCGACGCGACGCGCCACGGATGCCTCGCGGCCAGCGCCGACATGGACGGCGAACAGCGGCCAGGCAGCAGGGCGCGCCACCGAGGCTTCGACTGGTTTATATGCGGGATCAATCAGAAATGCGTGCGAAAATTGGTTACCTTGAAAGGGAGCCTTCTGGTCGCACGAAGGGGCAGCCTGGGGAATGGGTCGTGCAAAGGCCCGCCCTAAAGCTTCAGAATAAGACCCCCCCCCGCAGTCATTTCACGACATGCGGTGGATACGGCAGTCGGGAGAGCACCGTTGATGAGCGTATATTCGGAGGTGGCGCATACCGCAGATGTTGACATAGTAGCGCTCGACCTCCCTCATACCCGGCCTGTTAGACGCGCATACTTTATCACGCGGTTCATCAGGGGTCTGTCAACAAGTTGTTGAGATGTAACGAATAACTCTCATAGCGTCCCACCTGCAATCTCACCACACGGGACACACACGGGCGCGCCCGCAGCTTCGCCATTTCGGGCCCGACCGACGCTTGCGGACCGCGCTCGCGCACGCGGCCCTGTCAGATTTCTCGCAAGATGCGGCCAGAAAAACCGCTCGTGTATGGGGCCCCTGGTGAGCCTGCTTGGCAGCGGGATCGCAAGCCTTGGCGAGCAGCATAATCTTCTGTGAGATATGCGAGAAGTGAAACCGCACTTGCTGATATGGCAGAAAGCCGTTCTCGCATAATCCACCGGTGGAAGAGCTCCAATACACGAGCGGGCTTCCTGTCCAAAAACGCCCCGCGAGCCGACAAAACCAGCTCGCGGGGCGCCATTCGCCCGTTCAGACCCCAACCGCAGGACGTCTGGGCTCCCCTCTACGCAATCGCCTGCTTGAGCGCCGCGCGCACGGCCTGCTCTATGGCCTTGCTCGTGATCGTCGCGCCGGCCACGCCGTCGATCTGCGGGCCCTGAGCCGCCTCAACCTGCTGCGCATACGTACCGTCGGCGATGGCCTCGTAGCCGCCGATGCCCTGCGTCTCGTTGTTCGGCGAGATGTCCGTCACGCTGATGTGCCCGCCGGACACCTCGATCGTCACGTTGATGTCGCCGCCCATGCCGGCGCCCGTCCCCGTATACGTGCCGTCCTTCACGGCCGACAGGTCGAGCTCGCTGCTCGGCTTCACAGCTGTGCGTTCCGTCGCCACGAAGTCGGGCGACGCCGCGATCATCTTCACGAGTTGGCGTCCCTCGGTGACGGAGCGACCCGCGGCCAGGCCCGGAAGGTACTCGGGATAGTTCGTGTCAAAGAAGCCGCCCGAGCAGTCGCCGATGGCATACAGGCCGCTCACCGGCTCGAAGTTGGCGTCAAGCACCTGCATCTTCGCGTTGATCTGCAGGCCATCGAGCGTCGTCAGCAGGCTTGCACCGTACCAGCAGCCGTAGAACGGCGGCGTACGCAGTTCGGAGAGGCGATAGGCCTCCTTGCCGTAGTCCGTGTCAGCCTGGGCGTCGAACAGCTCGTTGTAGTGGGCACACGTCGCCAGGAACGTCTCGCAGTCCGCGTCGACGAAGCCGAGCATGTCCGCAAGCTCCTCGAGCGTGTCGGCCTTCATCATGACGGCTGAGCCGTTGTCCATGGCGATGAAGTCGTCGAGCGGCATGCCCTGCTCCATCATCATGCGGGTATAGCTCGCGCAGCCGATCATACCGAAGCGCTTGATATCCTCGGGCGCGTTGCCGTCGAACACCTGGCAGAACACGCCGCCAGGCTGGCGACCCGTCGCAAACAGCATGTTGTCGTAGGGCGTCGACTCGTTGGCGAAGCGCTCGCCACGGCGGTTGACCTTGAGAAAGGGCTGGCTGCCGATGTTGAGCTGGAAGATCTCACCCGGCAGCGTCGCGCCGGCACCCTCGCCCACGTAGCCCGCGCTCACGCCGGCGAGCACGGCGCCGCGGTCGAACAGCATGGGCGTCGGGTCGTTCTGCTTGGCGCCGCCAGCCCAGATGCCGGCCTTGATGCCGCTTCCGTCGCAGAACGCGTTGAAGCTGGCGGCCGTGACGACCTTGCACGCGTCGGGCTGCAGCGCCCGCATCATGACGGGGTTGGCTGCGTAGCCACCGGTCGCCAGCACGACATAGGGGGCGTCAATCTCGATGTAGCCGTCCTCACCCTTGAAGATGCCGCCCGTCACGATGTCGTCCTCGTGCACGAGGCGCACGAGCTCGTAGCCGAACCACACGTCGTCGCCCTGCTCCTGCATGTGCGCAAGCAGCACGTCGTTGCGTGTCGGCGGGACGTAGGGAATGGGCCAGCTGTGCTCGACGACCGGCGTAAGGTAATCCGTACCGCCCGTCTCGTGCTCGCCGGGATCAGCGACGGAGGGCACCTTGCCGGCGGCCTCCATAAGCGGAGCAACCCAGTCGATCATCTCGGCAGAGTTGTCGATCCACAGCTTGATGAGGTCGCGGTCGCACTTGCCCGAGGCGTAGCGGCTGATCTCGTTGAGGACGCGGCCGGGATCCTCCTCGCGCAGCTGCGTGCTGTACTGCGAGTTGATAGCGCCGAGGTACTCGCGCGTCTCGGCGACGCTTTGGGCCTTGTCGACGGCGATGAAGTTGAGGCCGAGGTCGGAGGCTGTCGCCGCGGCGGCGATGCCCGCGCAGCCTGCGCCGATGATGAGGACGTCGCAGGCGAAGGTGGCCGTGATGTCCTCGGGGGCGACGACCGGCTCCTCGCCGAGCCAGGCGGGGGCGTCCGTCGCGACGCTCGTGCCGGCTGCGTAGCGAGCGGCGGCGCCAGCGGCAGCGGGCTGGGCACCGTCGACAGCGGCCGAGGCTGCGGGTGCGCCCTCAGAGGCGAGCGCCGAGCCAGCCAGCGCGCTGCCGGCGACGATCGAGGCGACGCCCAGCGAGGCGCCCCTGACGAAGCTGCGGCGGTTCACGTTCATCGAGTCCATGGGATGATCCTTTCTGCGTACGGCTTGAGTGCGGAGAGGGATGGTCGCGGTGCCAGCGACGCGAATGCCAGGTCGCGCCCGGCACCCGATCGCAAGCGTGTGTCCGACCCGCACCGCCTCTCCTGCGAACAACCTCACCGTACGGCGCGAGGCCATCCACCGCCCCACCCCGTCGGTATTGAGAACGAGTCGCACGGGGCAGGATCGGGGGCGGGATGCGTCCCACCCCGCCAGGGTGGGGACAGAGAACCCGCAGGTAGACCTATACTAAGGATAGGCTAACAACACAGGCTGTACCAAAGCGGAGAGGGTGGCGCATGGACCGACACGCACAGGAGGCAGGGGCTCGAGACACAGGCGAGAAGTACGCCGTCAGCCCTCGCCCGACGTTCGCGCGCTGCCTCGGTGCCTCGGCGCTCTCCATGCTCATGGTGCTGCTGTTCAACGGGCCGCTCGCGACGACGCACCCAGGCGCCTTCGACTGGTCGCGCGACTGGGCCACGATGTCCGCCGTCGCCGGATTTCTCATCCTGCTCGCTCTGGGCCGCACCCGACCGCGCCTGTTGACCATTCGGCCCGGGATCACCTGCGCCATCGTCGGTGCGCTCAGCCTGTTCGGATGCGCCCTCTGCGCCGTCGGGGATGCCCTGGGAATGCCGGCGCTCATCACGGCAGGCTCGTGCGTCGGCAACGCAGCGGGCGCGTGGGTGACGACGCTGTGGCTGCTCGCGTGCGCAAGTCTGAGCCTGCGGGCCGCGTTGTTGTGCTTCGCAGGAGCGAGCGTCCTCGCCATGCCGATTGCGGCCCTCGTCAGCCTAGGCAGCTCCTACCAGCTCGCCAACGCCGTGAACACGGCGGCCGCCCTGGGTATGCTCGCGCTTTCCCTGCCGGTTGCCCGCGACTTGCTCGGACGCATCGCGAAGTTCGGGGTACCGTCAAACGCCGAGGTCTCGCACCCCCTAGCGTTCCTTCCGATGCGTAGCCACCTATTTATTTACATATTCGCGTTCAGCCTCGCCTATGGCTACGGCCTGCGTCTGGCCAGCCCGGGCAGCGCATGGCAGCGCTACGCCCTCACGGCCCTCGTCATGCTCACGCTCGTGGGCTACACGTTACTCGCCCGGCGCCACCCCCGCATGGACGCCCTGTTCACGGTCTCGTTCGCGTTTGTGCTCGTCGGCTACCTGCTCGTACTCCTCGTCATTGGGCCGGCGACGCGGCTCGCGCCCGCGCTGCTCGTCAGCGGGTCGTTGTGCTTCAACCTGCTCACGTGGTTCTCACTATGCGCGGCGGCGCGGCGCAGCGCCATCGACGCGCTGCCCACACTTGCATGGGGTCTGGCCGTCGACTACGCGGGTATCCTCGCGGGAGCGCTTATCGCGCTGGCGTCGGGCGTCGGAGAGGCGGGCGGGGTGGGCGGGGTGGGCACCGTCGTGGCGTGCACGGTCATCGTCGTTATCATCGCCGCCGTCACGCTCTACGTCGTGGCGACGAGAAGGACGTTCAGCTTTGACGAGACGATCGAGGGCATCGCCACCGAGACGCCGAGCGTCGTGGCGCGTCCCGTCGACGACCTACCCGGTCGATGCGAGCGGATGGCGGAGCAGCGGGGACTCACGCAGCGCGAGTCCGACGTGCTGACGCTGCTCGCCCGCGGCAACAACGCAGCGCACATCGAGCAGAAGTTGTGCATCTCGCACAACACCGTCAAGTACCACGCGCGCAACGTCTACCGCAAGCTCGACGTCCACAGCCAGCAGGAACTCATCGACCTGATGGCTAGTCGCGACCAGAATTAGTTGGCATCCTGCGAACCAAGAATTGCATCAATCTGCATCAGAAACTGCGGGACATCCTGCAGCACTGTATCGGCAACAATCGTCCAGTTCGTGCCCTCATAGTCGTGCACAAGACGGTGTCGCATGCCCGCAATGCGAGCCCACGGCACTTCGGGATGTAGGCCCCTGAAGGCGTCGGATATATGGCAGACATTCTCCCCGATGTTATAGAGAGGCGTCGTAATCGTCCACTGTACGATCTGGTCGTCCAGAATACCCTCGCGCGTTACACCGTTCTTGGAAAGATATGCCATAAGAGCGCGCCCGGTACGCTGAACGATCTCGAGATACTCCCTGTCGGTGCGTCTCATGCCACGCTCACCCGTTCGGCCATGACCGACCGATAGAAGGGTGTGCCTTCATTTAACTCGCTCAGTTCATACGCATCGATACGTTTGCCGAACGCACGATGGGCATCTTCCGCGATAGAAAAAATATCAGCCGGATGAAAAGACGGGCCACCAACCACGAGAATGTCGACGTCAGAATCCGGGGTGGCCTCGCCGCGTGCGTACGATCCAAACAAGTAGGCGGACTGCGCCCCATAGCGCCCGACGAGCTGACCTAAGACATCCGAGATATGGCTGCGCGTAAGCACCGACTGCGACATGGACGCCTCCCCTCTTGCGGATATTGTACTACAGCGACCGCCCCGCGCCACACTCGAGGTAGTCTGTGCGCCCTCTGCGCCAGGTCAGGAATCGCGGTTGTGCGAGGTCTTGCGGAGCGGGCGGTTTGATTTGGGCGCGAAACGCGGTCCTGCGAGGTTTGCGTCGGTCTTTCTGGAGCCTTGCGTCGAGCGCGTAATACGATTGCGATTGTGACCTGCACTTTTGAGCTTGCATGTATGCATTCGTAACACCAGCGCTCGCGCAAACCTCGCAGAACCGCAATCCGCGCCCATCACGAGGCGCCGCCAAAACAGAATCTCGCACAGCCGTCGTTTTTGACCGGCGCCCCGCCCGTGCCGGTCAGAGTCCCCTCGCCCCCGCCGGTCCTAGCGCCCCGCAGGCCTACCCTCCACCATCGCGAACAGCTCCTCGCGCGCGTGGATGTCCAGCTTCTGGTAGACGTGGCGTATGTGCGCCTTGGCCGTCCCGTTGGCGACGCACAGCTCCCGCTCGATGTCGCGGGCCGTCTTCTTCTGGGCCAGCAGGAGCAGCACCTCCTCCTCGCGCTGAGAAAGCCCGTAGACGCGGGCGAGCTCGGCGCAACGCTGCTCGAGCGAGTCGAACTCGCGCACCTCGCGCGCACCCTCGGGATCCACCTGGCTCTCCGCGAGGCGCATGCCCCAAGCCGAGCCGAAGCGGCCCTCGTGCAACGCGACAAGCGTCGCCACCAGCACGATGACCACAAGCAGGATCGCCGTCGGAAAGCCCCGCGCGGAGAGCAAACCCTCCGCCAGCCCTCCGACAAACACGGCTGACGTGTTGACGGCACGCTCGATGCCAAACAGCCAGATCGCGTTGACGTGGCGTCGCTGACAGATGGCAGCCATCATCGTCATGATGAACGTCTGCCCGCCCATGTAGCCCCAGTCCACGAGCACGCCGCTCACCCAGGCAGGAAGGCCGACGATACACGCAAGCATCAGGCACAATGCCGTCAGCCCCGCCAGCACCGGGTAGATGGCCCCCGATCCGGCTCGCTCGTGCACCAGCATCAGGGCACCCGCAAACACGGCCGAGCTCAGGATGGCCCAGAATGTGAGGCTGGGATGCGGGGCACCGGAGATCGTGCCCGACTGCAGCAGGCCATAGGCAAACGAAAAAGCGGCGATGACGAGCACGGGTTTCCAGGGGAAGGAGAACTGGGCCCAGGACGCGCCTTTCCAGCCGGCATCTGCATGCGCGACGGTCTCCGCCTCTACCGGGGCGCTCCCGTGCTCCCCTACCGTCTCGTCGGAATTGTCTTCCGCCAGGCAGGGAATCGCCTCGCGTCGATAGCAGTTCTGCAAGCAGCGCAGTGACACAACAGGCAGCAGCGCCACCGCCAGGGGTAGCCACTCGAGCTGAAATCCCTGATACAGCCAGCTGAGCGCCGAGCTCGCAACGAAGGACGCCGCATAGTACAGGCACACACGCGCCGGGCCGAGCGATCCGTACAGCTCGAACCACAGCAGGAACATCAATGCAACACCCACGCCGCTGGTAAGCGTGCGCAGCAACATCACGACAAGGGACGGCACAGCGGGAAGAATAACGGGGAGGTACAGAAACAGCGGCGTCACCGTGAGCAGAGTGCCGCAGGCGACCCACGCCCAGCGGTGCTGGCACAGAGGCGTCAGAGAACGCGCGAACAGCACGAGCAGCAAAAACACCGCGACGATGAGCGGGTCGGGCTGCATGGACGGCAGCGCGGGCGTGCCCAGGGCAGAGGGGACCTGTGCAACGCAGGGTGCCTGCATGTGCAGCCACGTGCGGAACACGCCCAGTCCCAGGAAGGGAAGCGGCACCCACGGCAGGCCGGCGATCCAGGCACCAACCCCGCCGACCCGCGCGCCCTTCGTATAGCGAGCGTCACCTTGGCGCGCCTGCGTCGATGCGTCCACGGATGCCCCACCCCTCTTCCGTTCCCCTCCCCTTACATATGCAGCCTAGCAGGTCGCGAGGACGCGGGGAGGAAGGCGAGGCGAATTCTTCCCGCGTTTTCCGAGAGACGCCACGCAGCGGCGGGGAATTCGGGCACTCTCTGCAGCAAAGACACCTCGGCGTGGCCAAAACGAGCCATCGTGTATGGCTGTCTACGGAAGGCTCGCGCGGCCATCGCTTGCCGAGCGAAGATGACCTGCGGATTCGCTGCGCCTCTCGGGCCGCAGGCGCCCATGGGGGCTCCCGGGCCGAGAGGCGCCCATACACAACGTCCCCCTTTGGCCAGCCAAGCGCCGTCTCCCGCAAAAAGGGGCTCCCGCGAGGCACAACCCGGGCCCAGCAGCGCCCCCAAGGCCCGGGAGGCTCCTTACCGGGAACCGGCGCCACCCGAGCCCTCGACCCGGCGTCCCTCCACCATCGCGAACAGCTCCTCGCGCGCGTGGATGTCCAGCTTCTGGTAGACGTGGCGTATGTGGGCCTTGGCCGTCCCGTTGGCGACGCACAGCTCCCGCTCGATGTCGCGGGCCGTCTTCTTCTGGGCCAGCAGGAGCAGCACCTCCTCCTCGCGCTGGGACAGGTTGCGCTCCCTCGCCAACGCCGAGCACGCCCTCGTCAGCGAGCCGCGATCCTCGACGGAGCGCGCCCCGCCTCCCCCGACGCCTGCCGTCTCCGCAAGCCGCACGCCCCACGCCGAGCTCAGCCGCCCCTCGCGCAGCGCCACGAACGTTACCGCCATGACGACGACCACGAGCAGCGGCACGTACGACAGCCCCGCCGCGCCCAGTGCCCCCTCGACGCCGCGCCCCGCCATCATGGCGAGGGAGCGCACGGCCCGCTCGATGCCGAACAGCCATATGGCGCTTGCGCCCCAGTAGTAGCAGAGCGAGCCGATCATCGTCATGATAAACACTTGGCTCGCCGTGTAGCCGGCGTTGGCGCATAGGTTCGCCCACCAAGGGCTCAGGCCTCCGACGGCCGCCAGCACCAGGAAGACGGCCGACGCGAACGGCAGCACCGCCCCCTGTAGCGCGCCAAAGTCAACCCGGTCGTGCAGCACGACGATGGCGAGCGCGATTATCAGCGCGCACAGCACGGTGCCCGGCGCCGTGTTAGGCCGCGCGACGTCGGCGATGGACGACTGCAGCAGGCCGTACGCAAACGAGTATACGGCGATGACGAGCACGGGCTTCCACGGAAACGAGAAACGCGCCCACTCCAGGGAGGCGACGTCGGGCACCTGCTCGCTACGATGGCAGTTCCAGAGGCAGCGCAGCGAGATGAGTGGGAGAAGCGCGGCGACAAGCGGGAGCATCGTCGGGTCGAACCCGCGCAACAGCCATCCGAGCGCCGCGCCCACGAGGAGCGAGGCGGCGTAGTACAGGCAGATGCGCGTCGGGCTCAGCATGCCGTAGAGCTCGGACCACAGCAGGATCATCAGCGCGATGCCGACGCCTCCCATGAGCGTGTAGGGCACGGTGACGAGGGCGACAGGAATGCCCCCGATCCAGAAAGCGTAGGCCAGCAGCGACGAGCACGTGAGAAGACCAGCGCACGCCAGCCGCGCCCAGCGACGGGGCCACAGCGGCGTCAGCCGACGGGCGCACAGGGCACAGAGGAGCAGCGCGGCGATCATGACGAGGTCGAACGCGTCCTGCGATACGGAGACGTTCGCGGCGCCGGCCGTCAGGTCGTCCTCGAACAGGACGTTGAGCCATGCGCGATAAACGCCCAGGCCGAGAAACGGCAGCGGGATCCTCGGCAGCGCGGCGAGCCAAGCACGCACGGCTCGGCCGGCACCCTTGCGCACCTCGGACGCAGCTGGAGGCGCCGTCGCCTCGCCGGCGTTGACCTCCGGGCGCTCTTCGCGCATGCACCCCATTCCCTCCCCTTTCCCTCGATCGCACAGTTATACCGCATCAACCCCAGCGCGAAGCCCGGGTGCGGTGTGCCATGCGTGAAAGGCGGACGTCGAGAGAGTGGGTCACCGAGCGCGAAGTGCCGTCACAAACGCGGGAAGGGCCCGCGTTTCCACGCCAGGTGCGGCGAGGCACGCGAGCCCTTCCCGACAAGCGAACGAAATTACTTGGCGAAGGCGCCCAGCAACGGCGTGAGATCGCCCTGCGCGACGATCGTGACGCGCTGCGTCGCGCGGGAGATGGCCGTGTACAGGCGACGGCGAGACAGGTCGTCGCCGGGGAACTCCTCCGCCTGGGCGTCGGCGATGATAACACGGTCAAACTCGAGACCCTTGGCCAGCCTCAGATCGATAAGGACGACGCCGCTCGGCGGCAGCGCGTCTCCCTCGAAGATGGGCTGGGGGGCGCGCTCGCCCATTGCCTCGCCGAGCAGGTCGCCCAGCCACTTCACGCGGCGCCTGCTGTTGACGACGACGGCCGTCAAGCCGTCCCCCTCGCCGCGCGCAGACTCGATGGCCCCCACGAGCGTCGAGCGGTACTCGTCGAGGTCGGCGCAGGCCTTGACGCTGGGCTCGATGCCCGGGCGCAGCACCGACGACACGCGCAGGCGCTCGTCTTCGGGCAACAGGCTCGAGAACAGCGCCGTGATCTCGGGCGACGACCGGTAGCTCGTCATGAGCTCGCACTCGCTCACGCCGCCCCGCTCGCGCTCGAACAGCGCGCGGATGTCGTCGAAGCTCGCCGTTCCGGGGCGGATGGCCTGGTTGGGGTCGCCCAGCATGAGGAAGTGAGCGCGGCTGAAGTAGCGCGCGAGCACCATGAGCTGCGTCACGGAGTAGTCCTGCACCTCGTCGACCATGACGAGCTTCGCGGCAGGGTCGACCTTGCCCATGACGACCATCTTGAGGTAGACCCACTCGAGCGCCGTCAGGCTCTGCTTGCCGAGCATGCGCATGCCCACACGGTCGAGGCGCAGCCAGCCGCCGCTCTCTATCTGCGCGAACAGCGGCGCGCACAGGTCGTCGAGGTACGTGCGGGCGCACTCGGCCAGCTCGTCCTCCTCGATGGGGTTGATGGGGCCGCCGAACACGCGGTCCTGCTCATCAGCGTCGAGCGCGAGCATGTCGGCGTGCACCTTGTCGTCGCCCACGAGCTGCGCGATGCGGCGCTCAAGCTTCTCGGCAAGGTCATCCTCGACGAGCGCCGACAGGCGTGGGCCCACGGTCGGGTCCTTGCGCAGGTACTTCTCGACGCAGCGCCACACCTGCGGCCCGCTCATGAGCACGCGCTCGCCCGCCCGCAGCTCGCGCACGTCATCGGGGTCGAGCACGAGGTCCTTCGCGCGCTCGTCGATGAGCAGAAGATCCTCGGGCGACACGTCGGCGCCCAGGTTGCGGTCGCCGGGCCCAATGCGCTCCATGAGCTCGGACCACAGCAGCGTGTGCGGGTTCTTCTCGCCCAGCTCGGGCAGGACGTTCTTGATGTAGCGCGCGAAGACCGGGTTGGGGCTCAGCAGATAAACCTGGTTTGCGTTGAGGCTCGCACGCTGCTGGTAGAGCAGGTAGGCGATGCGCTGCAGCATGACAGACGTCTTGCCGGAGCCCGCGACGCCGCGCACGAGCAGGGCCGGCACGTCGGCGTGGCGGATGATGAGGTTCTGCTCGCGCTGGATCGTCGCCGTGATGGCGGCAAGCTGCGAGCTGCGGCGCTGGGACAGCGAGGCGAGCAGCAGCGGGTCCTCAATGGCGACCGTCGTGTCGAAGTACGCGTGCAGCTTGTCTTCCGCGAGGTCGAACTGGCGCCGCAGCTGCAGGTCGGCGTGGATCGTGCGCCCGTTGGCGACGTAGGACATCGGGCCGGTCTGCTGGTTGTAGTACGTCTCAGCCACGGGAGAGCGCCAGTCCACGACGAGCTGGCGGTGGTCGGCGTCCGTCATGCCGGTGCTGCCCAGGTAGATGTCGCGCGGCTCGTCGCGGTGGGCGAACTTGAGGCGCACTTTTGCGAAGTAGGCGTGATGGATGAGCTGGCGCGTGCGCGCAAGGTTCTCTTCCGCCATGTCGATGGAGATGTTGAAGCTGTCGACGACGTTGTTCATCGCGGCGTAGGCGGCGTACGTCTCCATGGAGGCGCTGAAGTCGTCGCCGTCATCGCCGCGGTCGACGTCCGTGGAGAGCTCGTCGTCGGCGTTCTCCTTGAACTGCTGCATCTCGGCGCGATCCGACTCCAGGCGGTCGGAGATACTGCGCTCAAGCTCGCACAGCGTGGCGTACGTCTGGCTGAGATGGCGCTGTTCCTCGATGAAAACGGGATCGTCAGCAGGAGCGTCGCAGTCCTCAACGCCGGACACCGCGTTCAGAGGAGCCTCCTGCGAGTTCAAGGGAGTCGATGGAGGGTTCAGTGGGGAGGAGTCCGGGTTTAACGTGGGATTCGAGTCGGCTGCGGTGGGCTCAACGGCCATGGGAACTCCCTTCAAAGCGACGACGCACAAACGTGCGGGGTGCCCATCCTGCCGGCACCCCGCACAACAAGGCGTTCTATGATACCCACGTTGCCCGACTCATAACAGTCGGACGGGTTTTGTTTTCCCACCGCTCCACCGGCACGCCCAAAAACCTCGCCGAGCCCGCCGTCTGCTGGGTGCGAACCGAACCGGCCTCCTAGCGCTGACGGTAGTGAGCGAAGAAGTCACGCAAGTCGCCCATGGCCTCGCGCAGGACGTCGATGCGCGGCAGGTAGACGATGCGAAAGTGGTCGGGGTCGGGCCAGTTGAAGCCCCTGCCGCGTGTGATGAGGATGCGCTTCTCGCGCAGCAGGTCCATGGCGAACTTCTCGTCATCCACAATGTTGAACTTCTCGACGTCCATCTTCGGGAAGATGTAGAACGCCGCTTTGGGCTTGACGACGCTGATGCCGGGAATCTCGTTGAGCGCCCGATACACGTACTCGCGCTGCTCGTAGATGCGCCCGCCGGGACGGATGTAGTCCTTGACGCTCTGGTGCCCGCCCAGAGCCGTCTGCACGATGGACTGCGCCGGCACGTTGGAGCACAGGCGCATGTTCGACAGCAGGTGCAGACCGGCAACGAAGTCGGACGCGTAGTCCTTGGGACCGGACAGGATCATCCAGCCGACGCGCCAGCCGCAGATCATGTGCGACTTCGACAGGCCGGAGAACGTCACGCAGAACAGGTCGGGCGCCAGCGACGCGATGGACACGTGCTCGATGCCGTCCATAACGAGACGGTCGTAGATCTCGTCGGAGAAGATGATGAGCTGGTGACGACGGGCAAGCTCGACGATCTCCTCGAGGACCTCGCGCGAGTAGACGGCACCCGTCGGGTTGTTCGGGTTGATGATGACGATGGCCTTCGTGCGCGGCGTGATCTTGCGCTCCATGTCGGCGATGTCGGGATTCCAGTCGGCTTGCTCGTCGCACATGTAGTGCACGGGCGTGCCGCCGGCCAGCGTCGCGCACGCCGTCCACAGCGGATAGTCGGGCGCGGGAATGAGGATCTCGTCGCCGGGGTCGAGCAGGGCCGTCATCGTGAGGTTGATGAGCTCGGACACGCCGTTACCAGTGTAGATGTCCTCCATGCCGACGTTGGGAAGCCCCTTGATCTGGGCGTACTGCATGATGGCCTTGCGCGCGGAGAACAGGCCGCGCGTGTCAGAGTAGCCCTCGCACTCCGTGAGCTGGTGCGCCATGTCCTGCACGACCTCGTCGGGCGTGCGGAAGCCAAACGGAGCAGGGTTGCCGATGTTGAGCTTGAGGACGCGCAGACCCTCAGCCTCCATCTTGGCGGCCTGGTCGGCAACGGGGCCGCGCACGTCATACTGGACGTTAGCAAGCTTGGCGGACTTGGCAAATTCGCGGGTAACCATACTCATGGGGGCACTTCCTTGGAAGACGGACGACGCGGCGGCGCCGGCGGAAAAATCGGATGGCAAGTCGGCAGAGGGCGCGTCCTTCTCTTCATCCGAAGCCCCGGCAACCTCGGAGGTCACCGCGGGCTTCGGGGCGAGACCAGAAGCGCCCTTGGTAGCTCGCGCAGTCCCTCCGCTTGAGCGCCGCGTCAGGACGGCCGTGCTGTCGAGTGGAGTGTCGCGCGTGATGAGGCCGCCCGAAAGCCAGCCCGAGTCAACGTCGAGCACGATGGCGAGCAGGCGCATGACGTCGGTACGGGGCAGTGTCTTGCCGCTGACGTACTGGCTCACCTGGCTCTTGCCGAGGCGACGCCCCCTCTCGGACGCGAGGCGGATGAGATCGGCCTGCTTGAGGCCCGCTCGCTCCATGGCGCCACGCAGGCGCTGGGCAAACGCCTCGCTCTCCGACACTTCGTCCATGCTCACTCCCCTTCTCACGGCACGTTCAATTTTATGCGTACAAATTGAACTACCGAGAACAGGCCGTGGCCCAGACGACATCGAGAGTTCAATCGAGACGTCAGTCTACCATCTCCTGAGATTGAACTCTCGAGAAAATTGAACTAATTTGAACTTGTGGGGCACCACATCAGCGCTGTGGCACCACAACTGTCGGCACGTTGGGGTTGAGCAGCACCGCATGCGTCACGGAGCCGAACATGGCACGACCGAGCGTTCCGCGCGAGTGCGTCCCCAACACGAGCAAGTCGCTCCCCCTGCTGCACGACAGCAACACGTGGGCCGGAGACGTCCCCTCGACAGCACGTCCGCTCACCACCAGTGACGGGTGCGCCTTCTCGATCTCTCGCACACGCTCGTCAAGCTCTGCCTGGCGTCGCTCGCCTACCGAGCCCTCGCCCTCGGCCTTCGCCCGCGCAGAGCGGGCCAGCATCGCAGAGACGGCCCACGCCGAGACGAGCGTCAGCGGCAGCTCGCGGCGCAGCGCCTCACGCACGGCGAACTCGAGCGCTGCGTCGCAGGAGTCGTCCGGCCCCACGGCGGCGACGATGCCCGACCCGCCCGCCGCAGGCTCCCAGTCGCACGGAACGACGACGGTCGGCGTGCGCGTGGAGACGGAGACGCGCAGGCCACGCGCCGCGCCAAGGGCAACGTCACTGCCGGCGCCGTGATGCGTACCGAGCACGACGAGGTCATGCTCGTCGGCAGCCTCGACGATGCGGTCGATAATCTTGCCCTGGGCGACGATCGCGTCCAAGGGGACGTCGGGGTACTTCTCGGAGACGACGGAGCGTGCCTCGTCCAACACGCGCCGGGCGAGCTCGTGCGCCGTCGCCATGTCGGCGCCCGCTGCGCTCGCCTCGTCAGGATCGACGACAGCCAGCAGCGTGAGCTGGCCCGACTCGCGCCCGGCCTGCTGCGCCGCCCACTCGAGCGCCCTCAGGCCGCGCTCGCTGCCGTCGATGCCCACCAGAATGTCGCTCGCCATAGCCCTGCAACCTTTCCGATCGAGGCCTCTCCGTATAACAAATGCCCTCGCAAGACAGCCCGCACTCGACGCGCCACCTCTCAGGCGCGACACAACCAAGGAAGTTCACCGGAGTACAGTTATAGCATGACACTGTGTCCATCCCATAAGCAGCAGCGCCGCTCAGCCCGCCCGACCCGCAGGCAGCAGGCGAGAACGGAGACATCATGGGGACAGATCCGACAAGCACGGCAGAGCACGCACGCGTCCGCATAGACCGGGATCGGGCACGCCGGGCGTTCGACGCTTACGTGGGGGCCTACGATGCGGCCAACCCCCGCATCAAGCTCAAGATCGACCACACGTATCGCGTGGCGCAGCTGTGCGAGCGTATCGCGCGCAGCCTGGAGCTGGACGAGCGGGACGTCGATCTCGCATGGCTGTGCGGCCTGCTTCACGACATCGGCCGCTTCGAGCAGGTGCGCCGCTACGACACGTTCAGCGACGGCGCGTCCGTCAGCCACGCGGCGCTCGGCATCGATGTGCTGTTCGGCGAGACGCCCGCGCTCGATGCGCCCGCCACGACGTCCATACGAGCCTTTGTCGACAGCGACGCCTGTGACGAGCTCATCCGCACGGCCATCGCCACACACAGCGGCTTTCGCCTCCCCGCCGACCTCGACGAGCATACGCGCCTGTTTTGCGACATCCTGCGCGACGCCGACAAGATCGACATCATGAACGCCGTGTGCCTCGAGCCGGTCGAGGCCATCTTCGGCGTCAGCGAAGGACAGATCGACGCGAGCGAACTCTCCCCCGCTGTCGTCGCCGCGTTCGACACCCGGCGCACCGTGCGCCGCGACGAGCGGAGACACCCGGCCGACTACGTCGTGGGGTTCGCGTGCTTTGTCTTCGAGCTCGTCTATCCCGAGAGCCGTCGAGCCGCCCGCGAACAGGGACGCGTCTTCGAGCTGCTCGACCGCCCGTTCACAAACGCGCAGACCGCCCGAGAGATCGCCCGGATGACCGCCGAGCTGCACGCATGGCTCGACGATCGCTGCGAGGGGTAGCGAGCACCGAGAGCGCCCGGCGGTCCTCCGCACGCAGGAACCTGGAAGCCCCCTGGCAGCCGCAGCTGCCTCGCCCGCGCCCCTGCGCAAAAAAGGCGTCTGCTGGGCAGCATAAGACCCGGCAGACGCCCGTAAAAACGCACGGAAGAGAAGGCTATCGAGACGGCACCGGTGCAGCGGTGTGCGTCTCCGCGGCAGCGCCCCCAAACCGCGCAGGCGGCTCCTTGGCAGGCTCGCCGTCGGGCCCCTCGTAGATGCGGCCCCAACCGGTCAGCACCGACGCCACCATGACGACGAACAGAAGGATGCTATAGAACATGTAGCAGCTCACCTGCGTCAACGACAGGGGCGCGACAAAGTCATAGCCCTGCGTCAGCGTCGCGCCGATGAGCACGAACACGCTGAGGAACGGCACGGCGAGCACGATGGCGTTGGCGAAGCAGTCCAACACGTTGACGCGACGATACGGGTGCAGTCCCGCCCGCTTGCCCAGCTCGTTTTGGATCTTGCCGAACGTCGCGATCGAGGCGCTCGTTACGCCGCCAAACACGAGCGTCGTCGCCGAGATGCCCAGCATCATCGCAAACTCGGTACCGCGCACGGAGTGACCCATCCGGCTGTTCAGGATGCCACTCGCGATGCGGTCGAGCACGCCGGCGGCCGTCAGCACGCCCATGATGCCGTAGACGGACATGACGAGCACGACGGTGGCCATCATCGAGCTGATGCCGTCCGTTAGGAAGCCTGCCGGCGCGCCGTCGCTCACCGAGATGATGTCGGCCGGGGCGATGAGGCCGAAGCCCAGACCCACTGCCGTGCCCAGCAGCAGGCCCACCGTGATAGCCTTGTAGATGCTGCGCGTGCGGATGGCTACGGCCAGCATGATGGCGACGGGGATCAGCATGACGAGCGGGCGCGGGTCCATGCTCTGCGCGAGGATGTCCTGCGCGCCTTCGCCCACGGTTCCGCCACCGCCCAGCACCAGGAAGAGCACCAGCGCGCCGACGGCCGCGACGAGCGCGTACTTCATGCGGTGCGACACGCAGCCACCCACGTCGGCCACGCCGCGCTTGCGGCTGTACTCCTGGGTGCTCGACGAGATGATCGTCGTGTCAGAGATGGGCGCCATGTTGTCGCCGAAGATACCGCCGCTCACGATCGCGCCCGCCAGGGCAGCCGGGTTGCAGCCGAGCAGCACGCCCGCCGGATAGAAGATCGGGAAACAGATGAACATCGTGCCCAGCGACGAGCCGGTCGCCATCGCGATGACGCATACGGCGAAGAAGATGAAGGCCGTGAACACGCCGCCGCCCACGCCGAGCGTCTCTGCGAGCCACACAAAGCCCGACGAGATGTCCGCCGCCTTCACGAGCGACGAGAACATGCCGATGATGAGCAGCAGGATGAGGATCTGGATGGACTCCTTGGCGCCGTCGTAGGCTGCGTTCCAGAAGCGGTCGTACTGGCCCGGCTTGACGAACAGCGCGCCGACGAGCAGCCCGACGAGAGCGCCCATGGCCAGCGCGTACATCTCGAACGCCTGGAACACGATGAAGTACAGCACGCAGAAGAACAGGAAGATGCCCACGGGGATGAAGGCCGCGCCCCAGCCGCCGCGGAACTCCAGGCGGTTGGCGACGAGAGCTTCCGGCTCTGCAGCCCGTCCACCCCGCCCGCCGCCGGAGCTGGCTGAGCGAGGCTCGCTGGCGGCGGGCGCCGCGTCTTGGCAGCGCCCCTCTCTGGTGTCGGTCGCCTGAGCGGTGGTCGACATGTGGTGCCCCTTTCGTCATGCCGCGACGCCCTGTCAGGTCCATTCCTGCGGGTCATCCGCGACGATTCGACAAGAAAGCGTATGTGGCGCGCGATGGAAGCGCGTCCGGAGATCGATGTGTCCGCGTGTCCGTGTCGATGCGGGAAATACCTCGCGATACCGGCGAAGCGGGAGGCGCCGCCGCCCAAGGCCCTCGGACAGCAGGGCCCACGCCCCTCGACGGCCTCGCACGAAGCGCGACGGCTATGCCTGCGCGCCCGCGGCCTCGTCAGCGGCGTTCTCGTTCATGCGCATGATCTCGCGGTACTTCGAGCCGGGCGTGCGCTCTTGCTCGAACGGCTCGCCCTCGACCGTCGGGTAGCGCCCGATGTAGTCGCGGATACTTGCGACCTCCTCGGGCGAGAGCTCGAAGTCGAAGATGCGCTCGTTGGAGGCCACGTGGCGGCTGTTGCGGATGCCGATAATGGCCGCGGCGACGTCGGCCTGCGCCAGCACGTAGCGCGTCGCGACGTTGGCGATGCTCACGCCCTCGCCGTGCTCGCTCGCGATGTCGCCGAGCAGCGCTAGCAGGCCCTGGTAGCCATCCCAGCCCAGCGAGTCATCGATGACCTGCAGGTACTTGACCTGCGAGCGCGTCTCGGGCTCGGCGCTCGCGGCACCGATCCACTTGGGAGCGAGGAAGCCGCCAGCCAGCGTGCCGTAGCAGATGAGCTTGATGCCGTGCTCGGCGCAGTAGGCCTGCATGCGTCGCTCGACGCGGCGGTCGAACACGGAGTACTGCGCCTGCATGGAGACGATGGGGATGCCGGCGTCCACGAGCTCGGCCAGGTGATCCGTATCGAAGTTCGTAACGCCGATGTGGCGAATCTTGCCCTTGCGCTGCAGGTCAACGAGGTAGCCAGCTGTCTCAACGCAGCCGGGCACGTCGTAGTCCCACCAGTGGAACTGCACGAGGTCCAGCGCGTCCTTGTTCGTGCGGGCGAGACTGCGGTCGATGGCGCGCTCGACGTAGGCGAGGTCGACGGAGCGCAGGTCGTCCATATCGGGAACGAACTTCGTGTGGACCTGGATGCGATCGGCGGCCGCAGCGCCCTCCGAGGCGCGCAGCTCAGAGACGAGCTTGCCGATGAACTCCTCGGCGCACCCGTAGATGTCGGCGCAGTCAAATGTGGTGAACCCTCGGGCGACGAGCTCGCGGAACGCGTGCATGACGTCGTCGAGGTCAAGGTGGCCCCGCAACGTGTGGCCGTTGGACAGCTGCCAGCAGCCGTTGAGCACGCGGCTGATGGAATACCCGGGCGCAAGCTCAAAGCGCTCAACCATGGAGCATCTTCCTTTCGCGCCGCGCGTCGCGTCGACCGTCTTTTCGGGCGCTGGCATCGCGGCATCCGTCGCGCGGGCAGCCTGGCTCCGACCGACCGCGCGTCCTTGGCGGCCTATAGTAGCAGGCCCGCGAGAAGCGTGCATGGAAAGTTTCGCCGGAATGACTGCTCGCAGACCGGCGGCGCGCCGCGAGCTCCCGCCAGAGGGCGAAGCCTCCGTGGCCAGAAAGCTTGCTTGCAGGCAGCGGCCGCTCGCAACCCAAAGCCCCGCAAACACATCGCCTCTTCGTGGCCACAGCGGGCAGATCTTCATGACGGACTCGAAGAGCCCGCAAACACGGCATACCCGTGGCCAGGAGAGCGGTTTGTGGACAGTGACAATCCATCACTCCCAAGCCCACAAGCACGTTCCTGTTGAGGGATGGCGCTTCGGTGGCCAGAAAGCCCGCTCGTGCATGCCTCTCCCGCTAGCGGATGCCACATGCGAGCCCTAGAGACTCCGCCGAGCTGGGATTTCCTGCAGACAAGCGCCCGCCCGCCAGGGCATGGCATACACGACAAGGATTCCTGCCCAGAAATGGCAGAGCTCCGTGCAAAACGGGAGGATCCTCCCCCTACCGCAGGACAGCGAGAAGCCCCTCGCAGCCGGCGAGCACGTCGTCCCACGCCGCCTCGAAGTCGCCGGTGTACCACGAATCGGCAACGTCGCGCACGGGGCGCGAGGGCGGCATACCATCCTGGGCTCCGGAGAATTCCAGCAGCTTACGCACCTTGCCGTCTGGGTCGTTGCGGAAGATACGTCGCAGGTCGCGCACGTTCTCGTCGTCCATCGCAGCGAAGAGGTCCCAGCTCTTGTACTCGTCGCGGCGCACCTGGCGAGCCGTCTTTCCGACGCACGCAACGCCATGGGCCGCCAGCACCCGACGCGTTCCCGCATGCACGGGATTGCCAATCTCCTCGGTCGTCGTCGCGCTCGACGCGATGCGAAACTCGTTAGCGCGCCCCGCCCTCATGGCGAGGTCACGCATCACGAACTCGGCCATGGGCGAGCGGCAGATGTTCCCGTGGCAGACGAACAGGATTTTTATCATTTCTCAAAACCTCTCATATATCAGAGTTTTCGCAGGTAAATCGCGTCGTTCCAATTATCCCACTCAAACCGAAGTGGCAAATCCATTCATATATGAGCGGTTATTTCTCTCGTTCATCGTAGTAAAAAACGTCGTAAAACTCCAAGATTTACGATTTGCCGCCACTCGCTCATGCTGCCTCTTCCTCGAACCGGAGCACATCCGCCTTCACGTCATCAAACCCAAGGTGCGTGTACGTGTTGTAGGTCACATCGATGTCGGAGTGGCCCATAACGTATTTGAGCTTCACGGGATCCATCCCCTTGCGCGCCATCTTCGAGCAGAACGTATGGCGGCAAACATGGGGAGTGATCTTCGGCAGCTCGTCCTTGTAGATGCGGTTGTGCTTCGCCACGGCATACTGGAAGTACTTCTCCCAGTGAAGCGCCACACGGGGCTTCTGGTTCTTGTCGAGGAACAGGAACCCGCTCACACCGTCCACCACGGGCTCCATCGGCGGCTTGGGACGGTTCGCGACCACCCTCCTGAAGCACTCCGCAACGCCCTCGGACATCGGAACGTATCGCACGCCGCTGCTGGTCTTCGGCCGCTCGATGTAGTAACGCATGTCGCTGGAGCGCTGAAGCTGCTTGCTGACGCAGACGCTCCCGCGCTCGAAATCGATGTCCCCCACCGTGAGCCCGCAGAACTCGGAGATGCGGAGCCCCGTGTTCAGCAGGATGTAGAACGCGTCGTAATAGCGGGAGTAGTGGCTATCGCCTCTAACGAAGTCGAGGAACCTCCTCTCCTGCTTGGAGGTCAGCGCCTCACGCGCAACCTGATCGTTCACAAGAATGGTCGCAAGCTCGAAATTGAACGGGTTTCGGCGAATGAGGTCATCTTCCTCCGCGAGCTGGAACGCCGGTCGCAGAACGCCGCGTATGGTATGGATCGAGCTGTAACGCTTCCCGTGATCCCTTTGCAAGGAAATGAGCCATTCCTTCGCGTCGAGGGTCGTGATGTCGCTTATCCTCCTGCCGCCGAACTCGTTGCCCGTAAGGAAGTTGAGCACCGTCTTGTACCCGGTTCGCGTGGTCGGCCTCACTGCCGTCTTGGTCTCCGTGTACTTGGCGGCGAGCTCGAGAACGGTCATGTTCTCGGGGGCAACGTTGTCGAAGAGGTCCCGCTGGATCCGCTGCTCAAGCTCGCGCAGGCACGGGCCCAACCTCTTCCCTTTCGGCGTGAAATCATGGGTTGTCAAGGTCCACGAGTAGACGCTGCGCGTCTTGCCTTTTGCGTCCACGTACTTGAAGCAGTAGCGGCCGTCCTTCCTCTGGCTCTCCCCGCGACGGAGGATGCGCCCCTTCATGTCCTTTCTAGTAGCCATCCCTTGGCTCCTTTCCATAGAAGAAAAGAGCCCCAATGCGATAGCTGAATTCTATCGCACGGGGCCCGAATTGTTAGTCTGCCGTGACGGTGCCGGAATCGAGCAGGGCCTCGTAGAGGTGCGCCGAGTCACCCGAGCCGGACGATCCACGTGCGAAGCTCGAATAGGGATTCGGCCGGGATGATCCATCGGCGGGCCAATACGTCCCAAGCTCGACCCTGAACTCCGAGAGGCATATCTCCTTCTGCTGCATCTCCACGACGAGGGAAAGCCGTCTTTCGAGCTGCCCGAAGCCGTCGATATCGTCGTTGGGCCGCCCGACCGTGGCCCTTCTCACCTGCTCGCAGTAGAACTCCATCGGATTGTACGGAGTGGTGACGATGATAAGGTCTGCCGCGATAGCCTTGTCGGCGTAGCGGGCGGGGGCCATGACCTCGTGCTCGATAGCATAGGGATCCGTAACCCTAAGAAGGTCCGCATAGGGTATGGACGAGGGCCGCAGCTCATCCAAGATAATGGTGTGCTGCCCGGCATACCCCTGAAAGACATCGCGCGTCGACCCGGAGACGAAGAAGGGCTCGCCCTTGCTCTGCGCGTACTGCTTGGCGAGGCTGGACTTGCCTGTCCCGGCGGGGCCGAAAATCCAGATGGTCTGAACGCGCCTTCCCTCGTCTCGCATCTTCGCGCGCCACTCGGCTGCGCTCACCTGAAGGCGGCGGGCGTACACGTCCTCTATCTGGCGCTTGGCGCGAGCGTACTCGGAGCCCGAAAGCTGCGATATCAGACCTTCCCTGTCGATTCTCCCCTCAAGCAGATCGTCAAGGAGGATCTTGATGTTGCTGTGCGAGCGCGCCTTGGAGACGCGCGACTCGATGGACGCCAGCGCGGCAGGGTAATCGAAGTTCGCGCGGACGAGGGACGGGTCATACTGGTACTTGGAGCGCGCGCCGTCAGTCCTGTGGCAGAGGTAGGAGAAGCCGTTCTCCGTTCCCGCCTTCCACGCTTCCAGCCGCTCGGCCTTGTCCCCGAGCAACTTCGCCACGCTGCGAACGGAGCGCGGGTTCGCGAACTCCATCATCACGTGCAGGTGGTCGGCCGCTGGACGGCCAGCGTCCGTGATGTCGCGGTCGTGCACGATGCCCGCGTACCGTTTGGGCGCCAGCGCCTCGATGCGCCCGTACATCTCGTCCACTGAGGCGGGCAGATGACAGAGCTGCTGCTCGTACATCATCGCCCGGGTCTTCCTGGGCGCTGAGCCAGTCATCGGTTCCACCTCCCTTCTCGTTTATCAGTGTTTCGGGGCGAAACTTGGAACGCCCCTTTCGGATGCGCCTTGGGATAACAAGCCCCCCAAGGCGCATATATGAACGGAAATCAAACAAATGGAACAAAGAGAGGCGGCACCCGCATTCGCTGCGCTCTGCGAGTGCCGCGATAATCAATCAGTCGACGTACAGCTCAAGAAGACGGCCAAGTTCGCGATACACGGGGAACCTCATGACGGGGAAGTGCACGAAGCCGATGCGGTCGTGCTCCCCGTCCGTGCTGCTGAACCATGCGTCCCCCGGCCCGTACGTCCGGGAGACGGCGAAGTCCTTGAGCCGATCAGAGCCCCAGATCAAACGCGCCTCGTCAAGCGTTGGCCTGAACAGGACGCGCGTGCTGCAAGCAGACCGGATCATCGACGGGAGCCCGCCTTCCTCGACGGACGCCTCCGCGATCGAGATGATGGCGTAGCAGCCCGCGCTCGCGCCCATCGTGACGATGCGCTTGATCAGGCCGTCGAAGGTCGCGAGGCAGTAGTCCGGGTCCTCCTTGCTCGCCCTCTTTGGGAGGACGGTCCGAAGGGCCACGTACTCATCGATGAAGAGGAGCGAAACATGGAAGCCCGCGTCCCACCAGTGAACGGCATCCCCCGTCTCGGCCGAAAGCTCGTTGAGGACGCGCTGACGCTCCGTGATGGTCTCGGCGAACGAGCCCAGTGCGGCGAGGATGCCACGGGCGTTTCCGTCTTCGTCAAGCGTTGCCACGTGAGGGAGGCGGGAAAGCTCCGCCCTCTTGGGGTCAACGACGAGCACCCTCGACCCGTAGCTGTCGGGCCCGGCGAGCAATGCCTGAAGAACGAGGGATATGATGCCCGTCGTCTTCCCGCTTCTGGTCTTCCCCGCTACGAGCATCGAGCCCGACGTGCGCAGGTCGATGCTCGTGCCGTCCTGCACGCGAAGCTTGTACGCGCTCGGCGGCTGAAGCTCGGAGACGGAGTCCGCCACTATCTCGCGATGGACGGTGACATCCTCGATATGGAACGTCACCCGGTTGCACGCCTCGTCCGCCTCGGACAGAACGACGGCATAGCGCGAGAAGCGGCCGCAGAGGCGGCTGCTGATGCTGGGCGCAAGCTTGGCGATCTCCTCCACCGTCGAAGAGGAGGTGGAGACGGCAAGCTCGAACCGGCCTTCGCCCGTCTCTTCGCAAGTCACATGCGGAAGGACCTCTCCCTCACGCAGGTGCAGCGGGTTACCGTATCGGGAATCGAAGATTCCAGAGCGAATGCGGACCTTGAGCCTCTCAGGCTCAGGAAGGCGGAGAAGCCAAACGACTCCCACAGCGATGGAAAGCATCCCAACGGCCAAAGTCACAAGGGCGATCGCGGAGAGGTTTCCAGAAAGAAGATGAACCCCCGTCACGTCCTCTGCCACAGGGGCGAAGAGACGTTCGACCAACACGCCCAAGAGATAAAAGCACGCGGCGGCGAAAGCCAAAACGGCCCCCAGCACGATAGTCTTAGTGCCGGGGGCCGCATAGACGATCGCCGGCACTTCTTTTGAAAAGCGCATGCGATCACCTCACGCTACGGCTTCTTGGGCTGCACCGTGATGCCCCCCGCCTCAACGGAGAGCAGGTTGCGGTAGTCACCGTAGACCTTCGCCGTCACGCCCGTAGGCTCCACGTACTGGTCGATGGGAATATCGACGTCAGCAGCGACCTTGAAGGCCAGCTTCTCGAAGCGGTTGCTGACCACCTCGCCATCGCGGAGCTTGTACGGCGTGTGGTCGGTGGTTATCACCACCTCGATCTTCGTACCCTTGTGGGTCTTGGTCTCAAAGTCGACCCACTCGCCGCCGCCAACGCAAAGGAACCGCTTGTCCTTCGCAAATGCGTCCCAGTCGAACACCAGAAACTGACTAAGCTTCTTCATAAAAGATCACCTCTGATCTACTCGCAATGAATGGAATTGTCCGGCCCGTCGTGGACCTCAAGATACATGCGCAAAAGGTTGCGGAGCGTTTCCTCGGCCAGCTCTAGCTTGAGGGCCTTATCAGCCTCGCTAGTGCTGTGGAATGCTGCATCGTAGACATGGGTGTAGGCATTAAGCGCCTGACGGTACATGATGCGGCCGTACATCTGCTCCAGCAGAAGTTCGCGAGCGCGATTAATATTCGGCATCCAAAACACCTCCTTCAAAAAGAAGAACCAGTAATGCACAGCGTGTGTCATACGCGCGCCGCGGCATGCGTATACATCTCGCTGGGTGTTATGGATAAAGACTGGACTTGGCCGAAAGGGCCCGCGCCATAACAGCTTCGGGCTCATCGCCCTAGCCTTAAGAAAGGTGATCGATCTTTTCGAGGCAGGAATAGTCTATATCAATCAAAACCGCAGGTCAAGCGGCATTTTTTGAAGTGATTTCCCTCTCATTTATGAGGAGAAATCACCGAGTAAGGCGTCTAGTTATCAGAACCTGGCCGCGGAACATCATTGCGTACCGCGGCCAGATTTCTATTTCAGGAACTCATACTTAAACAAAACAGGGACAAGCTCAGACACGAAGTACTCCCTAACAAGAGCCTTCAAAGATCGGATGTGACCATTCAGCTCGGGATAATCGAAAACCATTTCGTTAGTTTGCGGGTCCTTGTAACGAGTGTTGAGCTCCACATCAATTTGATACAGGCCATAAGTCAGGCTGTCATCATATCCCTGCGTGTCTCGCGCAGCAGAGAGAACCAAGTCCCAAGCTCTTACAAGCTCCGCATCACGCTCGTCAAATGAATAGTTTTTAAGATCCAAAGATGCTACGGTCTCTCCATTTGTAGTATCAAGGCAAAGCTCATTTCTATAAAACCTGCCATCGGAGCCCACGAAGCTTCTAAGATGGTTTCTTATCTCACACGTTGTAAAAATCAAACACTTCTTGAGCCAAGAGTCCAGTTTCCCGCTATTAATATCGTTCTGATAGCGAGTGGCACCATCGGCGGACTTCATTATTCGGCCACGTTCGGTCCAGTCAGAAACGTAAGAGATGTAACGCGATGCCGCAAACAACGGAAGCTTCTCCAAATAGTTGTCTGCCCTAAGATAGAAGCCGTTTCCGTTGTACATCCCTGCGATAACTAGGCATGAATGCAGGTCGGGCTGCTCAAAGCCCTGACCATCAGCGACCATATAGCCGAGAATATTCTTGGCATATTTCGGTTTGAGACGCTTCTTCTGATCGCCCGCTTCGGTTCCATCGTGTTGAACGAGGATTCCTCCTTCAACGTCATCAGGAAAACTGCGGCGATCGTAATATACGTCACTGAATTTGCTGTAAACGCGTTTAAAGTCAAGCGAGCTATCGCGTCTAGTTATCCCATCTCGGCTCAAATCAAAAGCCGGGACCGAGAATTGAGTTACATCGCTTTCAGCGTTTGCCCAGAGGGCCACTACAAGGCAAGAGTGCTTGCGAGCGTGAAACTTTTCCCTATCCACCGCAAAGCCATCAACAAGGACACGATCGATAAGGAATTGACTCTTCCAATACTTTATTGGAGAAAACACGACGTAGCTATCCGTTGGCTGGCGGAGGTAGTACTCAAAGCCAGACCAAACGAATGCATTGCTCATCTCATTTAGAGCCTGAGGAGCGATCTTCCCTGACGCTTTAATTGCCTTTCGCATTTCTCCAACTACGTACGATTGCTTCCACGCAGAAGAAGTCTTCCCGGCTCTTTTCTTCTGATGCTCCATCGAAGTTGTTTCAGCAAACGGTGGATTTTCGAAAAGAATAATGGAACAGCTCTCATCGGAGAGGTAGCGAGTAATGACTTCATTGTCGATGAAAGACTTCGACAAAGCGTCAGACCCTCTCACCATGCCTGCAAAAAAGTGTCAGGCAATTCGAAAGGAGGCACAATGTGGCGAACCTTATCACCAATACGTTCCGCTAATACTTTATATTCGTAATACTCGTAGGTCGAAACAATACAGTGAGAAAGTTCTTCATCTGTGAGGAACTGCTCAAGATTTCCTGTGCCAGCGCAACGGTCGATAATGACATAATCATTTCCAGAAGGAACTCGATCGATTGCCTTCCTGAGCAGGCGCACGGCAATCTCGGCAAATTCAGGCGGTGTATAAAATGCGCCCAGATCCTTCTTATGAAGAAAGTCATTAAGTTGGTCCATCAGGTATTTGAAGCGCACATTCGTTTCGCCCGCATACGGAAGAATATAATCAGAAAGAATATTGGGCTTACGAATCTCTCCGATAACCTTTACTTTGCCTTGTGCATCACCAAGAAAGTCGCCCTTGCTGGCATTCGGGCATATGCGATAGAAATGTTCAGCCCACCCAACAATACAGTTCTCATCTATGTTGATTCGCATCCAGCGTTCTTCGCGGAGGAGTTCGACCAGACTTTCAGCGTCTAATTGACTGTTCCTATAATGAAGCGCAAAGTCAGGTTTTTCGCCTAAAAAGGCGGAGTTATTCTTTGAGGCCCCTCCAACGTAAACAACCTCGATATGATCTCGGTAGTCCTCAGAACGGTAGACGTAATCTATAGCGTCTTCCAAAGAGATGAGGTGAATAGTCGCGGGGACAGGCTTACCTTTCACGCGCCTTGCCGAAAGGTATTTGACCGCCTGAAAAAGAACTTGATTCAAATCAGTAATCCGGAGCTTAAACTCAAGGAGATTGCCGCGAACCACCCCGTCGTTGTAGTCGTTAAGTACATCCTTTGTGCTCAGAGCCGAATCGACTCTCGGCAGAAAGTCGAGATAGAAACTTTCGCGACCCTCGATCTCATCGGAAAAGCTCAGGTCAAGCTGTGCTTTGGATTCATCGAGCTCCATGATTCACCGCTTTCCGGTGGAACAAGTTGCCCGCATCCACCTCGTAGTCGGGGGCAATCACGTCCCCAATTCATATCTGGCGATGGCAATTATAAGACACTATTCTCCTGCGTCCCGAAAAGAGAAGCTGTAACAGCATGATTCTGAGCATCAAAGGTATGTAGACGATAGCGATACGAAATCGCTTCGATCGTGCGAGCGATGTCGTACAAGAACCAGGCATCGTCCAATACCATAACAAACCAGATTGCAGCGAAGCACAATATCGCATTGGGGCTCAAAGTCGTAAAAACGTCGTAAAAAGCTACTCCTACCAGTGAAACCGCCTTATTTATAAGGCGGTTTCACTCTATTGCTAGATGTTGCCGTGGCATACGAACATGATGCGGTGCATGGGGCTCCCTCCGGCCTGATTGCAGTGTTCTCGCAGCTCAGGCAGTATAGCGCGCGAAGCAGGCACAGCGCCGGAGCCATCCGTAAGCGGCCCGCGCGCAGGATCTCTCGCAAGAGTTTCTGGCACGAATCTTGGTAAATCGCCTGTTTTGAACCAGCTCGTACCACATGCCCTATCAGGGTTTCTCTAACCGCCCTCAGGCATTGAGCAAGAAGCTCCGAATCAACCCCGAGAGGGTTGCTCTCAGCATCGCGTGGAACCAATATGCCACAAACGAGGAAATTTTGTTGACGGACTCGACCCGAGGACCGTCTCGCAAGGTAATCAATTACCGCCCTGTAGAATCGAGTGCGGTGCCAGCGGTGTCCCGGCTGCGGGCGGCGCTTCCAAGCGATTGGGGGTGTTCGCCATGGTCACACAAATCCTCAACGCCCTCGCGGCGGTCGCGGCAATCGGGAGCTTCCTGATGGAGGCCCTCGAGAAGCTCCTGCGGCTCCGCAAGAGGAAGAATTCGCACGCACGGGAGGCTCGGGAGGAGGTCGAGAAGACTTCCGAAAACAAGTAGGGCCGAGGATTGCCGTCCTCGGCCCTAGAATGAATACCGCGCCGCCCGCACATAGGTTAACCGGCCTACGGGCTCGCTGGTGCCATTATTGTACCCCTCGAAAGTAGGCTTTGTCACCACGCACGCTTGGAATCGTGTCCGCTTTCCGAGCAATCTCATGGAACCAGGCTCCAAATGCCAGCGCCACCCCGCGCGTCCCCACCCTCTACCTCAGCGCACGCCAGTCGTCTTCGAGCAGGGCCATCTGGATGTCGTCGGCCCATCCGTCGCCATCGCGAACGGCCCCGCGGCGGACGCCCTCGCGCTGAAAGCCGGCCTTCTCGTACGTCCGCACGGCGCGCTCGTTGAACGAGAACACGTCGAGCTCGAGGCGATGCAGCCCCAGCCTCTCGAACGCGAAGTCGCGCGTCGCGCACGTCATCCACGTCCCCAGGCCCCGACCGCGCACATCGGGCTGGAACAGGGCAATCCGGAAGTTTGCGCACCGCTCGTCCGGGTCGATCTCGTTGACGACGCTCTCGCCCACGATGCGGCCGTCCGGAGCGACGAGCACGAAGTCGCAGCGGCTCTCGTCGAACAAGCACTCGAGGAAGAACCCAACGACCTCCTCGCGTGCAAACTTCGACTTGCACCCGGTCATGCGCACGACCTCAGGATCGAGCGGGTCGAAGTTGCGCCAGTACGCCTCGACATCCTCCGCGCAGGCCGGACGCAGCACATAGCCGTCCCCGCGCTCCCATCGAGCCCCCTCGAGGGCCGCGGCCTTCCCCGTCGTCCCGGCATGCGCCCCCGAGGCCTCGCTCACCTCCGCCAGCGGAACGACTGTGCAGACGGCGTGGCTCTGGGTACGCCGCGCCACGCGCGTTATGCGAAAGCGCGCGCCGCAGTTGGGATCGGGGCAGGCTATCTCGGCATCGGACAGCATCCAGTCGTTGGGATGCAGGGGGCGCTGCTTGGCCGGCAGCATGGGCAGCAGGGCCGCAAGCGCATACATCGAAAACGACGCACCCTCGGGAAACACGAGGTTTTCGCCCTGTACGAGAAACGAGTCGCCCACGTGGTGCGAACACACAAACGGCTTGTCGCCAGCCACGACCTCAACCTTGAGGTCGTACAGCTCGAACGTGTCGTCGCCCCGGGAGCCGGGGCCGGCAGGGCCACCGACCGAACAGGCGCCGCGCGTCTCCAAAGACATGAGAGTCTCCTTCCCCTCCCCCAGCATCCGGGCCTCCACAACAGTCCGACGCTAATACTGCGCCGCGATGCCGGGCAGCAGGAACCAGCAGATGACGCCCAGCACGATCAGCGCAGCACCGCAGGCAAGCATCGTGAGGCCAAACGACTTGGGCGTGCCCTCCTCCTGCAGGTATGCAACGCCGGGATCGGCCGGGTCATAGCGCACGTGGAGCGTCTGCCCCACCTTGAAGCGCGTCTGGCGATGCCGACGCGTCCCCTCGAGACGGCGGACCGCTCCCGCGCCCGACGGCTCCCAGCTCACGATGACGCTCCACGTCGCAAGCGGCTCGTCGGCTCGTTTGCGGGCCTTCTCGCGCTGCTTGGCCTGGTACGCGCGCTTCTTGGCAGCGATGGCCTCATTGGCAGCCTCGACCTTCTCCTCGCGCGCCACACGCCTGTACGCCGAGATCCGCCCCGAAGCGTGGTCTACGAGCTCCACGACCCGCCCCGGCGCCGTGCTCGTGCAGCCCCGTTCAAGCCGCCGCGCCCGCACGACCTGCACGAGCCCGTAGATGAGCGCCACTGCGCCCAGCACAATGAGCACGACAGTGATGGCAACGATGATGGCGTCCTGCTTGCTATCCACGGACCCTCCCCTCACAGCGCGGCCCTGCGGGAGCCACGCACGCATATCCACCTCTGCATTCTGGCACACATCTCGCCCGCCCCGGCCCGCGCCGACGCACAACAGAACTATGATGCACGGGTCACCCACGAGAGGCACGCGAGGACGCAACACCGCCGCCCGCGCCGCCCCATCGAGATAAGGAGGCCCATCCATGCCGTCTAGCTGCAACGACACCATGTACGCCCTCGGTGCCGCCGGCTCGTCCATCCGCGAGCTGTTTGCCTACGGCCAGGCCCGCAAGGCCCAGATCGGCGACGACAACGTCTACGACTTCAGCCTGGGCAACCCAAGCGTCCCCGCCCCCGCCTCCGTCAAGACGGCCGTCATCGCCGCGCTCGAGGAGCCCTCGCTCGCCCTGCACGGCTACACGCCGGCCCAGGGCCTGCCCTCGACGCGCACGGCTATCGCGAACTCGCTCAACCGCCGCTTCGACACGAGCTATACCGCCGCGAACCTCTACCTCACGATGGGTGCCGCCGCAGCACTCGACGCCACGTTCAACGCCGTGTGCGACCCCGGCGACGAGGTCATCGTCATCGCCCCGTTCTTCCCCGAGTACCGCGTGTGGATCGAGCACGCCGGCTGCACGTGCGTGCTCTCGCCGGCCGACCCCGCCACGATGCTGCCCGACGTCGACGACGTGGCCGCCCGCATCACGCCCCGCACGCGCGCCGTCATCATCAACACGCCGAACAACCCCTCGGGCGCCGTCTACCCCGCGTCGCTGCTCTCCCGCCTCGCCGACGTGCTGAGCGCGGCCAGCGAGCGCATCGGCCGCACGATCTACCTCGTGTCCGACGAGCCGTACCGCGAGATCGCCTACGCCGGCGTCGAGGTGCCCTGGGTCCCCGCGCTCTACGACGCCACGATCGTGTGCTACTCGTACAGCAAGTCGCTGTCGCTGCCGGGCGAGCGCATCGGCTGGGTGCTCGTTCCCGACGCCGTGCCCGCCCACGAGGAGGTCTACGCCGCCATCTGCGGTGCCGGCCGCGCCCTGGGCTACGTGTGCGCCCCCTCGCTCATCCAGAAGGTCGTCGAGACCTGCGTCGACGAGCCGAGCGACGTGGCCGCATACGCTGCCAACCGCGACCTGCTGTTTGGCGAGCTCACAAAGCTCGGCTACGAGTGCATCGAGCCGCAGGGTGCGTTCTACCTCATGGTCCGCGCGCTCGAGCCGGACGCTAAGGCGTTCTCGGCGCGCGCCCGCGACAACCACGAGCTGTTGCTCGTGCCCAGCGACGACTTCGGCGTGGGCGGCTTCGTGCGCATCTCGTACTGCGTCGACCGCGGCGTCATCGAGCGCTCGCTGCCCGCGTTCGCCGCGCTCATGGCCGAGTACCACGGCGCCGCCGCTCAGGCGTAGGGAGCGTGGCTATGGAGACGACGACCAGCCTCATCGTGCGCGGGACGGCCGCCGACGGCATGATCCGCGCCTTCGCGGCCGACACGCGCGCCGTGGTCCAGGAAGCGCGCGACCGGCACCAGACGAGCCCCGTGGCCACGGCGGCGCTCGGCCGTTTGCTCACGGCCGGCGCCATGATGGGCGCCATGCTCAAGGACCCCGGCGAGCTCATGACGCTGGCCGTGCGCGGTGACGGCCCGCTCGGCGGCATCACCGTGACGGCCGACGCGCAGGGCCACGTGAAGGGCTACGTCGGCAACCCTGACGTGTGGCTGCCGCTCAACGCTGCCGGCAAGCTCGACGTCGGTGCCGCCGTTGGCGCCGGCACGCTCACCGTCGTGCAGGACCAGCCGTGGGGCGAGCCGTACTCGAGCCAGATCAACCTGCTGAGCGGCGAGATCGGCGACGACGTGGCCGCGTACTTCGTGACAAGCGAGCAGGTGCCCACGTCCGTAGGCCTCGGCGTGCTCGTCGACACTGACCTGAGCGTGCGCCGCGCCGGCGGCTTCATCGTGCAACTCATGCCCGACCATGACGCAGAGCTCGTCGACAAGCTCGAGGCGAACCTCACGAGCCTGCGCTCCGTGACGGACCTGCTCGAGGAGGGGCTGACGCCGACCGACATCCTGCAGCAAGCCCTGGACGGCCTCGGCTTCAAGGAGATGGAGACGAGCCCCGTATCGTTCGCGTGCAACTGCAGCCACGAGCGCACGGAGCGCGTGCTCATCGCCCTGGGCGCCAAGCAGCTGCAGGAGCTCGTCGACGAGGGCGAGCCCGTCGAGCTCAAGTGCAGCTTCTGCAACAGCGCGTACACGTTCACGGTCGACGAGGTCCGTGCCCTGCTCGAGCGCGTCAAGGCCGGCGCGGCGCCCGACGGTCCCGAGGCATAGGGAGGCCCGCGATGTATTACGTGAGCAAGCGGCTCGAGATCAGCGGGGCACACGCCGTAAACTGCTCGGCCGAGGGGTACTGCGAGAACTTGCACGGCCACAACTGGATCATCGTCGTGCACTGCCGCGCCAAGGAGCTCAACGCCGACGGCATGGTCGTGGACTTCACGCGCATCAAGAAGCTCATCCACGGCACGATCGACCACACGAACCTCAACGAGACGCTGCCCTACAACCCCACGGCCGAGAACATCGCCCGCTGGTGCGCCGAGCAGGTGGGCCCCACGTGTTGGCGCGTCGAGGTGTGGGAGACGGAGAGCAACAAGGCCGTCTGGGAGCGCGACGAACAGGAGTAAGATACCGGACGCGCCTCCTTCGCGGGGCGCACCCCACAGAGCGCCAAGAAAGGAACCCTCATGAGCCTGGAATTTGACGAGCAGCTTTCCCGCCTGCAGAAGCCCGAGCGCGCCGACATGACGGACGAGGAGTATGCCGTCTTCGCCAAGAACGTCGAGGCGATGGAGAAGAACTGGGGCTTCATCAACAACCTGTTCAAGATCCTGCCGCTCAACGCCAAGGAGTACATCGGCTTCCTGAACTTCAAGGGGTCGCTGTTCAACGACACGTGCTACCTGACGGACGCGCAGAAGGAGATGATCGGCGTCGTCGTATCGTCGGTGAACTGCTGCTGCTACTGCCTGACGACGCACGGTGACAACCTGCGTGGCCTGTGGGGCAATGCGCGCCTCGTCGACAAGCTGTCGTACAACTATCGCTCGCTCAAGGGCGAGATCTCCAAGGAAGACTACGCGCTGTGCGAGTACGCCTGGTACGTGACGGCGCACCCGCAGGACATCGACCAGGAGCAGGTCGACAAGCTGCGCGAGGCCGGGTTGGACGACCACCAGATCCTCGAGGCAGCCTTCGTCGCTGGCTTCTTCAACTACACGAACCGCTGGATCTCGACGATCGCGCCCGTGCCCAACCCCGGGCATTTCAAGCACAACCGCGACTTCGAGGACTAAGAGCCGCGAGGCACGATAGGGCTTCGAGAGGGGCCGGAACACGTCGCAGCGCTGGGCGCCGACGAGTTCCGGCCCCTTTTGCATGCCGCGAGGCACTGGCGGAGGGGCTCGGCCCAACCGATTCGCGCTAAGAATTGCCGCTTTGGCGAGCCTCGCGTCCCGTGCCTGCTATATTTCTACGCTCTGGTGATCCTGCCTGATCGCGGAGCAACCGTGCTCTTGGCAAAACCCCAGGTCGCGCTTTTCGAGCCGGCTCGAGTGCACCGTTTCTCGGGGATAAAAGTCCCTCTTGACCCCTCGGGCAATCACCAAACTGGCTTTTCTTAGCAGGCAGTCCTTCGTCAGATCGCCTAACCGCGTTTTCTTAGCGCGCGTAAGACGTGGCGTCCTTTTCTGAGGGTGCCATCTCGAAGGTCGAGCCCCTACACCCGGCGAATGGCGGCGGCCATCGGCTCGAGCAGCGCCCGGATGTCGGCCTCCTGATGCGCGGAGTCGGCAAGCGTCGCGCCAAGCCGCTGGAAGATTGCCGGGTCGGCTCGCCCCATGAGCTCGGCGAGCAGCGCCTGCTCCGCGCCAGTCAGCGCGTGCTCCGACGCCACGTTGGCGAGCACGCCGCCGAAGAGCCGCTCGAACACGCGGGCCTTCGGCTCGACAAAGAGGTCCTTCACCATGGAGAACGCCTCCATGCCTGCCTTGCCGCACACGTTGCCCAGCGCCAGGCTTGCCACCATGGCGAGGGGGCCCGACACGACGCCCACGGCCCCCATGAGCACGCGCGCCCCCGTCGCGCCCACCATGTAGCTCGCCTGCGAGGCCGCGTTCGTGGCAACGAGCTCGCCCACGCGCCGCGTCGCGAGCTGCTTCGTGGAGGCGCTCGCATCCTGCGCGACCCGGGCGCCCGCAACGAGCGCCTGTCCCACGGTGCCGCCCAGCTGCTCCGAGCGCTCAGCCGCCCCCTCATCCAGCACGCCGGGCGCCAGCCCCACGCGCCCCCGCAGCCACGCGTCAAGCCAGAAGCCAAGCCCCTCGGGGCGACGGCAGATGACCGACCCCGTCCGCTCGCTCAGGGCCACGTTGGGGACGCGTCCTGTCCGCGCCAGGTTGACGGCCTGCGTACGCGTGTACCAGCCGCATCGCACGAGCGCCCCGGCAAGGTCGGGATCGTCGAGCGGTGGCACGCAACCGTCGGATATGCGGCGACGCATGCGTTGCAGGGCAGCGTCGTACTGGTCGGACGGCACCTCGAGCAGAATCGGATTGCCGGCGTCATCGTAGAACTTGTACTCGCCGTCAGCGTCGAAGCAGAAGTCGACCGTCGCTCCGGCAGAGCTGCGGCACACAGAGCGGACAGCCGTGTCGGGGCCGAGTACGCCGAGCTCGCGGGCAAGCTTGCGCCCGGCCCTGCGCATACGAACGCGACGGTTGTTTATGCGGACACACGCCATGGCGAGCTGTCTGAAGATGCGGCCGTCGAGAAAGGGGGCGCCGTCGAGCGTCGGTGCGCCGTCGACGTGGCTCACGCGCGCCGGGTCGAAGCTCTCCCAACGCACGGCGACATAGCCCAGGCCGTCCACCTCGACGCCGTCGGGCTCGTCGTCGGGAGCCTCCCTGCGCCGGGCGCCAGCCTTCGCCAGCGCTTTCGACGGCGAGCCACCCACGGCGCCGAGCAGCGTCGAAAGCACGCCCTCATCCTCGTCGGCGTCATCTTGCTCGTCGTCCTCGGCGGGGCCATCCTTGAGGTAGAGCGCGGCGTCGGTCAGCACGACGCCGTGAATGCGCGTCCCAAACTCGACGTCGGCCCAGAGAATCTCCTGCTCAGCAGGCACAGGCAGTGCGCGATGAATGCGCCCCACGGCGCGCTCCGTGAGGTCCGTCGGCGAGGCTCCCAAGTCGGCGAGCAGCTGCGTCAGCACGTAGGGCCGGATCGGGGCAGCGCCGGCTGGCAGAGCGGCGCGGGGCGCCCCCGCTCTCGGGGCAGGCCTACCCACGAACGGGCTCCCAGCGGATGAACGCCCACGAGCAGCGCCACTCGTAGTCGCGCGCGATCCGGCCATCTGGTCCCGACGCAAAGTGCTCGGCGATGAACGCGCGAGCAGCGGCCTCCTCCTGCTCCGTATACGGCGCGCAGAAGCGGGCATAGTCGGCGAACACGTCGTCGAGCGTAGCGCCCGTGGGCGGCTTGACGTGCGTGAGGTAGCTCACCTCGGGGAGGCGCCCCATCTGGTAGAGCATGTTCACGAGATAGACGCACTCCTGCTCCATGGGCAGCGGTCGCCCGATGGCAGTCGTGAACAGAGGGTCGAAAAACGGTGAGCGCGTCGTCGCCAGCGTCACGCAGATCTGGCGGCGAGCATGCGCCTCCATCTTGAGGATGGCCGCGCGCAGGTCGTCCGCCCGAAACGAGCGCGACGCGATGAGGACGTCCGCGACGGGCAGGTGCGACCAGTCCCCGAGCCACGTGCCGCGCACCGTGTCGATGCGCTCGCCCAGGCCGTGCTCGTCGGCCCAGGCGCGCAGCTTGGAGAGCATACCCTGCGAGATGTCGGCAGCCGTGACGTGGTGGCCCTCCTGAGCCAGCGGCAGCGCAAGCGAGCCCGTGCCGCAGCCCACGTCCATGACGGTCTCGCCGGGACGGATGGCGGCGCGCTCGAGAAACGCATCCGTGTAGAAGCCCGCCTTGGGACCGATGGGGAACTCGACGGCGCGGCCGTTCCAGTATGCCTCGTCCTGGTCCTCGCTGCGATCCGCGCCCGACGAGCGGGACGCGCGCCACGCTGCGTTCCAGTCGATGCCGCCCTCGGGCTGCACGGAGCGGTCGCGCAGGTCGTGTACCGCCCCCCGCGCGCCGCCCGCCACCTCAGCGCTCTCGACGTCCGTGGGGCGCCGATCGCGACCAACCACGTCCCCACGCGTCGCTGTATCGCTCATACGCGATCCACCCCCCACGTCTCGCCTCTACGCCTGCAGTGCGAAGGCGGCCTCGAAGCCACCGCACACGGCCTCGGCGACGCGCCCGGCCTTCGCGGCGTCGCCCGCAGCCACAACGGGCACGCCGGCAAGCTCGGGCGCCTGCTCAAACGCCTCCACGACGTCGCAGCGCGGACTCACGCCGAGCGCCAGCACGACCCAGTCGACCGCCACCTCCGAGAGCGCCCCGTCTGCCACGGAGCGCACGACGATGGCCCCGTCGCGTACCTCCTCGAGGCAGCTACCGGTCAGCACAGTAGGATCGTGCGGCATGATGCGGCTGAGCTGGTCGTTGAGGATGGCGCCAAACACGTTGCGCCCCAGCATCGGCGCGCGACCGACGATCGTCACGTCGAGGCCGCGATCGAGCAACACCTCGGCCGCCTCAAGCCCCGTCAGGCCGCCGCCGATGACGGCAACCTTCCCGATCGGCTCCGCGACGCCCGTGATGACGTCCTCGGCCGTGCACACGCGCGGCCCATCGATGCCCGGCACGCTCGCCGGCACCTTCGGCGTCGCGCCGCACGCCACGATGACGGCCGCCGGGTCGAGCGCCGCCACGTCGGCCGGCGTCGCCTCACAGCCCAGGCGCACCTCGACGCCGGCGACCTCGCACTGGCGAGCCAGCGTGCGCGTCAAGCGCGTCAGCTTCTCCTTGAGCGGCGTCTTATCGGCGATGTTCAGCGTGCCGCCCAGCTCGCCCGCACGCTCAAACAGCACCGCGTGATAGCCGCGCAGTGCCGCCACGCGCGCCGCCTCCATGCCGGCAGGGCCGCCGCCCACGACGGCGACGGCGCGGCCCTGAGAGCTCGCCGGCACCGCAGGCAGCGCGTCCAGCTCGTCCTCGCGGGCAGCCTGGGCGTTCACGGCGCAGCGGATGGGCAGCGCCTTGCCCAGCACGCGCTCGCGGCAGTACAGGCAGCCGATGCACCCACGGATCTCATCGGCGCGGCCGGCGCGGGCCTTGTTCATGAAGTCGGGGTCGGCCAGCTGAGAGCGACCCAGGCCCACAAAGTCGCACACGCCCTGCTCGAGCATGGCCTCGGCGTCCTCGGGCGTCTTGACGGTGCCTGTCGCGATAACGGGGATGGACAGCGCCTCCTTGTAGGCGCGGCCGACGTGCCACTTCCAGCCGGTGCGGTAGGAGAACGGCTCACAGTTGGCGTCGCCGTTGCGCGCGCTGCCACAGCTGATGGAGATGGCGTCCAGGCCGCATCCCTCGAGGTAGCGCGCAATCTCGACGCCCTCCTCCAGCGAAAGGAAACCCTCGACCGGCGTCATCTCGTCGCCGCACATGCGCAGCGTCACCGGGAAGCTCGCCCCCAGGCGCTCGCGGATACCAGCGATGATCTCGGCCACGAAGCGGCAGCGGTTCTCGACGCTTCCGCCGTACTCGTCCGTGCGGCGGTTGTAGTACTTCGAGAAGAACTGCGCAATGAGGTAGCCGTGGGCGCCGTGCAGCTCGACGCCGTCGTAACCCGCCTTGGCGCAGCGCACGGCAGCGTCGACGAACTTGCCCTCGACGCGCTTGATGTCCTCGAGCGTCATCTCACGCGGGACAGGACGGCCGTCGGCGATGGGCACCGCGGAAGGCGCGATGTTCTGTCGGCCGGTAAAGGCAGGGTTGGACGTGGCACCGCCGTGGTGGATCTGCGCGAAGATGCGCGCGCCGTGAAGGTGCACGGCGTCGGTGAGCTTCTCGAGCTCGGAGATGTGGTAGTCGCGCGCGGCGCGCAGGTTGTGGATCGAGGGGATGGAGTCGACGTCGTCGACGCCCGTATATTCGTTAACGATGAGGCCGATGCCACCCTGGGCGCGGCGCTCGTAGTAGCGGATGAGGCGCGGCGTCGCGATGCCATCCTTGTCGGCGAGGTCCGTCGCCATCGGCATCATGGCGCCGCGGTTGCGGATCTTTACGTTGCCGATGAAGCCTTTTTCGAACAGCTTGTCATACGCCATAGGTGAACTCCCTCTTACCTGATCGTTATTCAACCTGCATGGCGCCGGCTGTGGCGCCCCATCTGCCGCGTTCCCCGGCGGCTCACGTATGTCCAATACGCATCACCACCGGGCGCCTTGCATCTGGGGCACCACAGACGCCGCTCCGTGCTCCTTGGGTTGCACCTGCGAGCGCTCCGTACTCCGTGAGTTGCGGCCGCAAGTGTTCCGTGCTCCGTGGCCGCACTCGCAGGCGTTCAGCAGTTTCCTCGCAGGACGTTCGCGTCGATGCCCTTCAGTGCCTCGCGGTCGATAGATTGTAGCGCCTGCAGCAGGGCGTCGATGTCCGCGCGGGTCGTGAACGCGCCAACGCTCACGCGCACCGTGCCGTCGTGCTCGCGGTCATTGAGGTGGCGATGGATGCGCCCCGCGCAGTGATGCCCCGCGCGCACGGCGATGTCGGCCTGGGCGTCGAGCAGGGCACCGACCTCGTTGGCCCGGAATCCGTCGAGGTTGAACGAGACGACGCCTGCCTGCACGCCGAGGCCGTCCTCCCCGACGAGCGGCGCGCGGTATATCGTGACGCCCGGCACCTCGGCGAGCCGCGGCAGCAGGTAAGCCATGAGGCCGTGCTCGTGACCCCACAGGTCGCGCCCGTTCAGCCACTCCAGGGACGTGGCCAGCCCCGCGATGGCCACGGTGTCGGCGCTGCCGCACTCGAGCTTCTCAGGCAACGTGCGCGGCATGTGCGGGTCCTCGGAGCGGATGCCGTTGCCGCCGGCCAGCACCTCGGAGAGCTGCACGCCGTTCTTCAGCAGCACTCCGGCCACGCCGAACGGCGCATAGAGCGTCTTGTGGCCCGCAAACGTCACGGCATCGGCGCGCAGGGCGCCGAAGCGCAGGCGCAGCAGCCCCATGGCCTGGGCGGCGTCGAGCAGCGTGAAGCACGAGGGACGCGCGTCTTTGGCCCGCACGAACACGTCGCGCGCAGGCAGCACGTAGCCCGTGACGTTGCTGATGGCGCTCACGCACACGAGGTCGGGCGGCAGCTGGGCGAAAGCTTGCTCACAGGCGTCGAGGTCGATGGAGAGGTCAGCAGCCAGCGGCAGCTCCTCGACGCGGATGCCCACCCTCTCGCGCAGCAGCTCGAGCGGGCGCAGCACGGCGTTGTGCTCGTAGGGCGAGACGTAAGCCACGTCGCCCTCGCGCCATGGCAGCCCGCCGATAACCTGGTTGAGCGCGATGGTGACGGAAGGTGTCAGCGCGACCTCAGCCTGGTCGCGAGCGTCGACAAGGCTCACGATGCGTGCCTTGACGTCGCGGATCATGGCTGTGGCGGCCCGGGCGGCCTTGTACGCGCCTCGGCCGGCGTTGACGGCCGCCGTGCGGGCGAACGTGTCGCACGCCTCGTAGACGCACTCGGGCTTGGGAAACGTCGTCGCGGCGTTGTCGAGGTAGATCATCGCGCGCCCTCCTCGTTCGTCGGGGCCTCAAGACCCAGCAGCACGGAGCGCAGCTCGTCGGCGCTGCTCACGACAGCCGCCGCACCCGCGTCCTCAAGCTCGTCGCGCGTGGCCGTGCCAAACAGCACGCCGACGCAGGGCACGCCGTTTGCCCGCGCGCCCTCGACGTCGTAGAAGCGATCGCCCACCATGACGGCATCGTCAGCCCCGACGCCCAGGCCGCTCAGCACACGGCGCACGGCTGTCGCCTTGTCAGCGTGGGCCGGGTCAACTTTGCCCGCCACGACGTCGAACAGGTCAAGCACGCCATCCTCCTCGAGAAAGCGCGCGGCCGTCTCCTGATGTTTCGACGTCGCCACGGCCAGCCGTCGCCCGCGGTCGCGCAGCTCGCGCAGCAGCTCGCCCATGCCAGGGAACAGTGCGTGGGACTCGGGGCCCAGCTTGGCGTACTCCTCGCTGTAGCGGCGCGCGAGCTCGACGGCCTCCTCGGGCGACACGCCATATATGTCAGAGTAGGCACGCGGAAACGGCGGACCCACGAGGCGCCCCGCATCGCCGATCTGCTCGTCGGTCATGCCCCACGCCCGCAGTACCTTGACGGCCGTGGCGACGATGCCCGGCTTCGTGTCGGCAAGCGTGCCGTCGAAGTCGAATATCACGCAGTGTCGGCCCGCCAGATCTCGAGCGTCGGCCGCCTCGCGCTCGCTTGCACTCACCATGAATGGCCTCGCCCTCCCCCGTCTCGCCTGCCCTATCTGATGCGTTGCACATTACTACGGAGGTGGCGAGGCAACGTGTCGATTCCGGGGAGACGCATAGCGAAATCCAGCGAATCAGCCTCATCCTCTTGCACAATCGAAATCGGAGGCGTATTGTTCCCCGTCGCAGTTGGAGGTCATGCACATGCAAGATCGCCGCTGTGAGATGGGCCGTTAGCTCAGCTGGCCAGAGCAGGGGACTCTTAATCCCAAGGTCCAGGGTTCGAATCCCTGACGGCCCACCATCTTCGCTTCTTCGAACCCCTGAGGCTTCGCAGCCCAGGGGTTCTTTCGTATGTGCCCAAACGCTCCCTTAACACACAGGGCGCGTCCTCTTTTGTCACATCTCTGCAACTCCCCATATTCACCTTATATTACTATGGTTTTATGATGCACGGCGCCCACTTCTTGGCCGGTCATGCCTTATTGAATAATTACAAACTGATGCGTAGGATTTGAAGTCTGCATCGTATAATGCCTAATATATTAATTTATTATTTGTTAGATCACGAACTCGCAACATGCTTTGCAGTTATATGGATACTGGTTCTCATTGAGCGAGTAGAGCCATTAAGAAATGAAGGACGACGTATACTGCGCCGTGGAACGCAGGTCACTACCCATCGCGACCGCCAGCGGCGCGCTCCTTGCGCGCCTCCGACGGCACAGCACAGACCACCCGCCGCGCGCGCCTGTCGCGCACGACGGTCTGGGCGTCAATACCGGGGGGACGACGCCGATGCACGTGAGTTACGAAGCTGTGATCATACCGAACGACTTTGGCGGATACCGGGTCGAATGTCCTGACCTGCGCCCGGGCGTGAGCTGGCCAGCAAGCAGCGAGCCTGAGGCCGCGGCCGTTGCCGCCTCCGTCATCGCATACCATGTCTGCTGCTGCGTGCGCAACAACGAGACCCTACCGCAGACGCTCTACGGCCACGAGGCCCCCGCTGGCGGGCTCGTCATGAGCATATCCGTCGACCTCGACTCGCAGGAGGGACTGCTGCCCGGCTACTGCACCGTGGCGGCCGCAGCCGAGATGCTCAACGTCTCCACGAGCCGCATCCGCGCCCTCGCCCGCGCCGGTCGCCTCGAGTCGCGCAAGCACGGTGGCCTGTGGTTCATCTCGACCGACTCCGTCAAGGACCGCATCGAGCACCCGCGCAAGCCCGGCCGTCCCTCGAAGCACGCCGCTACCTGCCCGGCCGGCATGTACGGCACGAATGACCTGCTCGAGGACTAAGCGCACGCATCGCCAGAGAACAACGAGGGGGAGGCCGTCTCCAGACGAGGCGGCCTCCCCCTTTTCATGCACACCCGCCGAAACGGGTCTCAGAGAGCAAGGACTTAGCGAGCGCCCTTCTCCAGCGCCAGGTCGATGATGCGGTCAAGCATCTCGGGCACGTCGTATCCGGCCTCGCGCAGCATGGCGGGATAGCGGCTGTAGTACGTCATGCCGGGCATCGTGTTGACCTCGTTGAACACAAACTCGCCCTCAGGCGTCAGGAACATGTCGACGCGTGCCAGGCCGTCGCAGCCCAGCGCGCGGTAGATCGTGCGGGCCGTCTCCTGGGCGCGAGCCGCATCCTCAGCCGAGATCTCCGCCGGGCAGATGATCTTGGCGTTCTCCTTGTTCTCGCCAGGCTTGGCCTCCTGGTGGATGCGGAAGAAGCCGCTCTGCACCGTGATCTGGTCGGGCACGCCGCAGATGAGGTCGCCGCCAGCTGCGCCCAGGACGCCGCAGCCGACCTCGCTGCCCGTGATGGCGCTCTCCATGACGATCTTGAAGTCCATGGAGCGTGCCGTCGCCAGCGCTTCGGCCAGCTGGTCCTCGCTCTCGACCTTGCTGATGCCGAACGACGAGCCGCCGTTGGCCGGCTTCACGAACAGCGGGTAGCCCAGGTCCGCCGCGAAAGCGCGCGCCTGCTCCATGTCCGGGTCGCCGACGATGGCATGACAGCGCGGGCAGCGCACGCCAGCCTCCTCAACGAGGCCGTACGTCGTCGCCTTGTCCATGCACAGCGCCGACGACAGGATGCCGCAACCGACGTAGGGCAGGCCAGCCTGCTCGAACAGGCCCTGGATGGAGCCGTCCTCGCCGCCGCGGCCATGCAGCACCGGCAGGACGACGTCGATGCGCTCCGTCGAGAACGTGCCGTCCTCGCGCAGCTCGACGATGCCGTGGATGTCGCGGCTCGGGCTGATGAACGCAGGCGTGCAGTCGTGCGTCTGCCACTGGCCGCCGAACACGTCGTCGATGGCGCCGCGGTAGCGCAGCCACGTGCCGTCGGCCGTGATGCCGATGAGCACGAGGTCGTACTTGTTGGTATCAAGGCCGCGCAGCACGGTGTCGGCCGAGCGCTGGGATATCTCGTGCTCGGTGGACGTGCCGCCAAATATGACGCAGAGGCGGGTCTTGCCCTGGGTTGAGTCTGCCATAGCTCGATGGTCCTTCCCTCGTGGATAGGGTCGGCCGGGATGGGCGCTTGGTCGACGCCGAGCCCGGCACACGCACACCATGGTACCCGTTACACAAGGCAAACGTTGCGAGAGATGGGCCGAACGGTCGGGAGGCGCAGGCTAAGCCCGCGACGCCGACAGGCTATGAGAGGCGCGAGGCGTCGGCGGGATCGCGCACAACCTGAACGACGAGCTGGTGAGGCAGGCACGTGATGACCTGGCCGGGCCAGCTTGCCGACCCGCTGTCGACGCACACCTGGTTCTTGCAGTCCGAGCTGTCGACCCGCACCGCTCCCCCGCTGATGGCGACGACGTTCTCGCCTAGGTCGCTGCTCACCGTCAGCGTCGTGTCAGCGTCGAGCGGCAGCACCTCGCAGAAGCCACGCGTGTTCTGGACGACGGCGTACAGGCCGGCCCCGGGGAGAGAGCCTGCGGCGTCAGAGCCGCCCGAGGCGTCCGCGCCGGGAGTGTCGGGCAGCGTCGAGGCGCCGTCGACGTAGCCGACGACGGAGTCGAGGCCATCCGTGGGATTCGGGGCGTCTCCCGAGTCTGAGGCCGTGGGGGCCGCACCGCCCCCGACGCCGAACCACGTCGTCGCGGCGACACCGCCGGCCACGAGCAGCGAGCCTGCCAAAACGAGGGCGTCGGCGCGCGTCAGCCACCAGCCCCGCTCGTCAAGACGCACGCAGCCGGGGCCACCCTGCCGGTTCGGGTCGGCGCTCACGACGCCGCCCCCAGGGGCACGTAGCCGTACGCCTGCTCAAAGCCGTCGGTGAACGTCACGGCATCGTCAGCGTCGACGAACAGGGCCTCCGCCTGCAAGTCGGCGTTATCGGCGAGCCAAGAGCGCGCCCCGTCCACGCCCATGACGAACAGGGCTGTCGACAGGGCGTCGCCCGCCAGCGACGAGGGCAGAACGACAGACAGGCCCGCGAGGTCCGTCTGCACGGGGTAGCCCGTCTTCGGGTCGAGGATGTGGTGGTAGTCGACGCCGTCCTGCTCGAAGTGCCGGTCATACAGGCCGCTCGTCACCAGGGCCCGGTCGGCGACGCCCACCTTGCCGATGAGGCCGTTCGCGTCGCCCATCAACGCCGCCATGCTGTTGCGCGGGTCGCGAAGGCCGATCTGCCACGGCGTGCCGTCGGGCTTGGTGCCCAGCGCGTACACGCTGCTCGTGCCGAGGTTGATGAGGCCCGACGTGACGCCGGCCGCCGTGAGCTTGTCGGTGATGGCCTGCGCTATCCAACCCTTGGCAACGCCCCCCAGGTCGAGGCGGGCGTCGGGGTCCTCTAGCGTCACGGTCGTCCCCTCCACGGAGACGCGCCGGTAGTCGACGTGGCGCGCCGCCTCCTCGAGCGCATCGTCGGAAGGCTTCACGGCGTCCTCGAAGTCCCACAGCAGGCTGGCGGCGCCGATCGTGATGTCGAAGGCCCCGTCCGTGCGCTCGCACAGCTCAAGCGAGCGGGCGATGAGGTCGGCCGTGTCGGGGTCAACCTCCACGGGCGCGCCGCCGGCGGCGTTTATGCGCGAGATGTCGGAGCCATCGAGCTGTACCGAGAACAGCTGCTCGTAGCGGGCGCAGCCGCTCTGGATGTCGGCGAGCAGCTCGTCGGAAGCACCGTAGGCCGAGACCTGCACGAGCGTGTCGAACGCGAAGAACGCAGTCGAGGCGGGACCGGAAGCGTCGGCCGCCGACGAGGAGACGCCGGGACCCTTCGCGACCGAGTCTGCGGCGCTTGAGGAAGGCGCGCTTTCAGGCTCGGAGCCACCCTCTGCGGGCATGGTGTCGGACGGCCCGCAGCCGCCCAGCGCTACGAGCGGCAGCGCGGCGCACGCAGCGAGAAACGCCCGTCGTCCCAGCGGGTGCCGCTTCGTCTCCCTCACGTTCGACTCACTCATGCTCAGGACCTTTCTCAGAGGATGGGGCGCCGTGCCCGCCCTCTCGCGCGAGACGGCGCCGCTGGGCGCGCACAATGCCCGTCGAGGCCGTCGCGCGCAGCACGAGGCGGCACAGGTATCCCACGACAAGGCCGCTCGCCACGCCGGCAACGAGCAGCACGGGCAGGTAGGCCAGGGCGATGCGCGGCGTCAGCACGAGGGCGACGACGGCCATCTGCCCCACCATGTGGAACACGCCGCCCACCATGGACAGCCCGGGCACGGACAGCGCTCGCCACCTGCTCGCCAGGGCCATGGCAGCCCAGCTCAGCATGCCTCCCGCCAGGCTGTACGCGAACACGGTGGGGTTGCCGAACAGCAGCGCCGACGCGCATACCTTCACGAGCATGATGACGCCCGCCGGGCGCGCACCAAACACGACGAGCGCGTAGAGGACGACGATGTTGCCCAGGCCGAGCTTGATGCCCGGCACAGGCACGGGAGGCGGCACGAGCGACTCGACCCAGCCGCAGACGAGGGCGAGGCCTGCAAGCACGCCATAGGTCGCCACCTGCGTCGCGCCCATGCGCCCGCGCCGATGCGCCGCGCCTTTCGCCATCGCCCCCACCTCCCCCTCCTGTCAGCGCCTTGCAAAACCGTCAGCCAATCTCCCGCCGCCCGTCACATCGCCCGGGCGCGTCTGCCCTACGATGACACGTGACGTTCCCCTCGCGTCCGGCGTGGCCGAACCGAGGCCCCGCCCAACGGAAACCACAATTATAGGAGTCGCGCGAAATCGCGGAGAGCTCTTGGTTGAGGGCTTCCCGACGGCGCCCTGAGGGGAATCATAGGATCACACACCTACACGCCCACGATTCCAGCCGGAGCCGCGCCTCGCCGCAGCCTCGTGGAGTCGTTGTCACTGTTGGCCCGCATCGTCACGCTCTTCGGGGGGAGTTCGTCGCCATGCCTATAGCCGCCGCCTTCGTCGTTCCGCACCCTCCGCTCGCCCTGCCGGGCGTCGGCCGCGGTCAGGAGCGCCAGATCGCCAGCACCGTCTCGGCGTACAAAAAGGTGGCAAAGCGCATCGCCGAGCTCAAGCCCGACGTGCTCATCGTTTCCTCGCCCCACGCCACGTCGTACTACGACTACATCCACGTCTCGCCCGGCACGCGAGGCGCTGGGGACTTCTCCGCATACAACGACCCGTCCGACCGCATAGAGGTCGCCTACGACGCCGCGCTCGCCACCGCCATCTCCAAGGAGGCGTCCAAGGCCCGCATACCGGCCGGAACGGCGGGCGAGCGCGTCAAGGAGCTCGACCACGGGACGATGGTGCCGCTCTACTTCATCCAGACGGCCGGAACGACGGTGCCCATCGTGCGCATCGGCATCTCTGGGCTGTCGGCGCTCGACCACTACCGCTTCGGCCAGTGCGTTGCGCGGGCCATCGAGAAGCTGGGCCGCCGTGCCGTGTTCGTGGCGTCGGGCGACCTGTCGCACAAGCTGAAGAAGAGCGGCCCGTACGGCTTTTCCGCCGCAGGCCCGGCGTTCGACCGCGAGATCTGCAAGATCCTGGCCTCCGGTGACTTCAGCGCCTTGCTGCAGATGGACCAGACGATGTGCGAGAACGCCGCCGAGTGCGGCCTGCGCTCGTTTCAGATGATGGCCGGCGCGCTCGACGGCAAGTTCGTGCGCTCAGAGCTGCTGAGCCATGAAGGACCGTTCGGCGTGGGGTACGGCGTCGCCGCGTTCGAGCCGCTCGGCCCCTCGCCGCTGCGGCACTTTGGCGACGCGCTCGAGAAGCAGCAGATCGACGCCCTCAGCGAGGTACGCTCGCAGGAAGATCCCTACGTGCGGCTCGCCCGTAAGGCGCTCGAGAGCTGGGTGCTCACGAAGCGCCGCATCAAGGTGAGCCCCGACACGCCGTGGGTGTCGACGAGCGAGACGGCGGGGTTCACGCTGCCCGACGACATGCTGACGCAGCGCTCGGGCGTGTTCGTCTCCATCAAGAAGAAGGGCGAGCTGCGCGGCTGCATCGGCACGCTTGAGGCGACGCGGCGCTGCGTGGGCGACGAGATCGTCGAGAACGCCATCAGCGCCGGGACGCGCGACCCGCGCTTCCCCACCATAAAGCCCACGGAGCTCAAGCTGCTCGTGTACAGCGTCGACGTGCTCGGTGAGCCCGAGGTCATCGACGGGCCGGGCCAGCTCGACCCCGCGCGCTACGGCGTCATCGTGAGCACGTGCGACGGTCGGCGCGGCGTGCTGCTGCCCGACCTCGAAGGCATCGACACGCCCGAGAAGCAGGTGTACATCGCGCGCAGCAAGGGCGGCATCGACCCCTACGAGCGCGTCACGTTGCAGCGCTTCGAAGTCGTGCGACACCGATGAGCCCCGCGGGCGGAGGTACTTGCGGGGAGGGGACGACGGCAGGCCGGCCGGATGCGAGCAGAGGCACCGCGGGCGCATCAGCGAGCAGCCCGGGCGCAGGCGTGGACGCCGCAAGCACGTCGGCGGGCCGCTCGGGCATAGGCGCCGGCGTTGCGAGCACACCGGCGGGCCGCCCAGGCGCGGAGGGAGCGGGCGTGGGAGCGCCGGCCGCGGCTGCCTGCCCCGTGTGCCCCCACCACTGCCGGCTGAGGCCGGGCCAGCTCGGACGCTGCCGGGCCCGCGTGGGCGGAGCCGATGGGCAAACGATTCCGCTGAGCTATGGGCGCGCGACGGCGCTGGCGCTCGATCCCGTGGAGAAGAAGCCGCTCGCCCGCTGGCGCCCTGGAACGCTCGTGCTGTCTGTGGGCTCGTACGGCTGCAACCTGAGCTGCCCGTTCTGTCAGAACGCCCACATCGCAGCAGCGGGGGCCGACGACGTCGACTGGCGAGAGCTCGCTCCCGACGAGCTCGTGGCCATGGCCTGCCGGCTGCGCGAGCGCGACGGACGCGTCACCGGGCTGGCATTCACGTATAACGAGCCTCTTGTGAGCTGGGAGTACGTGCGCGACTGTGCCAGGCTCGCCCACGCCCGGGAGCTCGCAAACGTCCTCGTGAGCAACGGCTGCGCGTGCACCGAGGTAATCAGCGAACTCTGCGGGCTTATCGACGCGGCGAACATCGACCTCAAGGCGTGGGGGCAGGCCGGCTACAACCGACTCGGCGGCGACTTCGCGTGCGTCCGCTCGACGATAGCCGCGCTTGCAGCCGACCCCGCCTGCCACCTCGAGGTTACAACGCTCGTCGTGCCGGGACTGAGCGACGCCGAGTCCGATGTCGACGCCATGGCGGCCTGGCTCGCGGAGCTACCCTATCTCGAAGACGGTGTCTCGGCAGGAGATGCATCGATCACGTACCACCTCACGCGGTTCTTCCCGCGCCACCGCATGGCAGACGCCTCCCCCACCCCCGTCGCAACCGTCCGCCACCTCGCTGACGTCGCCCGCCGCCACCTAGGGCACGTCTATGTCGGCAACTGCTGAGACAGGGGCGCCTCTCGCGGAGCAAGTCTTGTCGCGGGGATCACGCCAGCTGGCCAGAAAGCCGGCTCGTGCATGGCGCCCCCAGAGGCGCACCCCGTCGCCAGGATGTTCGATCTCGCCAGCAGCACGTCTACCTGCGTGCTTCTTGCCGTCGAAGTCCGTCGCAACGGCGTGCGCCCGAGAGGGCATATACACGAGCTCGTTTTCTGCCCGGAAAAGCGTCCCTCCCATGCAAGATCCGCCCGGGACGCGCCGGAAAACCGCGGACGCCCTCGACATGGCAAGACAGCCGGAGCGAAAGGCAGAGATCCCAGTCGGGCCGACCACCGGCCGCGGAGCGGAAGCCAACGCCCACCGCAAGACATCCCGAGCTGATGCTCCGATCGATTCCCCAGCCCCCACGAGACGCTCCGCATCGAGGCTCGCTGCCCCTTCCCCGCCTTCCACATCCTTATGGACCGCATGCGATATGCTCTCGACAGACACGCCTCGGGGCGTACGGGAGAGGACGGGATTCATGGGGACGCACGCAAACACACCACCGGAGAGAGCACGGGTCACGCCCGACAGTCCGGGCGGCTGCAGCGCCCCGCGTCGCGTCAACGCCCCCTCACCGAGCCAGTTCGGCCTTGGGTTCTGGCAGGCGTGGTGGACGCTCGCCCTCTGCTCGCCGACGATCATTAACGACACACGCGCCGTTGCCGGGGCTACTCCCAGCACGATCGTCCTCACTCTCACAACGCTGGGATACCTCGTCATCGTCCTCGCAGGGATGCGCGGGCAAACGTTCTCCGAGCGACGCCACTCGCTCGTCGCGTGCTCGCTGCTCTGCGGCGCGGGATCGCTTGGCATGGCCCTCGTCACGGCCGGCGTGCTGGGGATGGGAGCCCCTGCCGACGTGACCTACCTCGCGTGCACTGCGGTGTTTGCCCTCGGAAACGCCTTGCTCCTCACCATGTGGGGAGAGCTATGGAGCACGCTAGCAACAGGCAAGGTCGGACGCTGCCTCTGCACGTCATACTTGTTCGCCATCGCCCTGTACCTCGTCGCGGCATACCTGCCAGCCATCGTGCGCGTTGCTCTGCTCGTCGCGCTGCCTGCCATCTCGTGCGCCTTTTTGCGCTGGGCTCGTCGAGAGCCTCGCCGCAGCACCGGCGGAGCTCCCCACGCCGGCAGCCCATCCCCCTCCCTGCTCGCCCGTGCCCTCGTCGCAGCCTTCGCGCTCAACCTGGTGTGGGGCCTCGGTATGCCGCTCCTGGGCGAACTCGACGGCATCTCGCTCGACGCGGCATTGTCATCGGGACAGCTCGGCTATGTCGTGGCACTGGCATGCCTCGCCTGCCTGCTGCTGTACATCATGACGGCGCGACCCGAAGTCGAGGCGTTCGCGCTGCATGCGCCAGCCATCTGCGCTCTCGCCGGCGGCGTGCTCCTGTCCATGGCGCTTCCCCCACAGCTCGCGTTCGTTGGTAGCGGACTCGGCGTGTTTGGAGGAGCGTGCCTCGACAACCTTGTCATGCTCGCTGCAACTGACCTCGCCTTCCTGACGAGGCGCCCCGTCGCCCTCACACTGGGCGGGGCCCTGCTCGTTGGTAGGGCAGGATCGCTCGTGGGCCGCATGACGTACAACATGGCGGCCCCGCTGCCCGACGGTCTGCCCGAGACGGTTCTTCTGCTGTGCGCGCTGATCGTTGTCATCGTAGGCTGCGCCCTGTTCTCTTCCGTCCAACTGCGCTTCCTTTACCAGACGCCTTCCCCGCAAGCCCTTGAAAGCACGGCCTCCGAGCAAGACCGCTGTGTGCTGCTCGCCCAGGCTCACGGGCTCACCGCGCGCGAGACGGAGGTTCTCGCCCTGCTCGCGCGAGGTCGCAGCGCCCCGTTCATCGCCGACGAGCTGACGCTGGCGCTGGGAACGGTGAAGAACCACATCAGCGGCATCTACCGCAAGGCGGGCGTTGCGGATCGCCAAGGCCTGCTCAACGCGATCGAGCAGGCCGACGGACGGGACCATCACGCAGAGTAGTCGCCAGGCCCATTCGCTCGCCCGTATTGACACGCGCAGTTTCCGCAGGTAGATGACATAGGTCGTTTCGTCATGACTCTCCGAACCTGCCCGTGTACTTCCGCCATGACGATTTGGCCCTTCCCCAAGAGTCCCCACACGCGACATAGTGGAAGGCGTACCGAGCGCGACGCCGAACAAGCTCGGAAGCCAATGGGCGCCGCGCCTCCTCAGAAAAGAAAAGGGGAACTCTTATGGACCAGGCATTCTCCCGCAGAAGCTTTGTCGCCGGCGCAGCCGTCGCAGCCGCGTCGAGCCTCGCAACCACCTCCGCGTTCGCCAGCGAGAAGGCCGGCAGTGCCGAGGCTGACGCCAACGTTGCCGGCGCGCCCACGCCGACGTCTCCCGCATTCAACCCGCCGTCGTGGGCGACGAAGCCCGCGCCCATCTCCGACGACGAGATCGTCGAGACCATCGAGACCGAGGTGCTCATCCTCGGCGCGGGCAACGCCGGCTGCTCCGCCGCCTGCTCCGCCGTCGAGAACGGGGCCAAGGTGCTCGTGTGCGAGAAGACGGCCCAGGTCAACGGCCGCGGCGGCGTCGTCGGCGCCTGCAACTCGCGCCTGAACAAGGAGCTCGGCATGGAGATCGAGCCCGTCGCCGCGCAGTACCGCTGGGTGCGCACCTGTGGCAGCCGTGCCAATGAGGCACTCATCACGATGTGGTTCCGCAACTCCGGCCCCGCCATGGACTGGCTGCTCGACAAGGCAGACCAGTACGGCGCCACGTACAGCATCTATGCGGGCTACGCGGGCAACGCCATCATCCCGGAAGAGCCCGACGCCCACAGCTTCGGCATGGGCGACTTCGCGATGCCTCCTGAGACGGGCTACTTCGTGCCGACCGCCCTGCTCTACCAGAGCTCCATCGACCGGGGTGCCGAGTACATGTTTGAGGCGCCAGCCGTCCAGCTCGTCCAGGACGAGGCGACGAAGCGCGTTCAGGGCGCAATCGTCAGCACGGCCGACGGCTACAAGAAGGTGCTCGCCTCCAAGGCAACGATCCTGGCGACCGGTGACATCGCCGGCGATCCCGAGATGATGACCTACTACTGCGAGAGCCGCATGCAGCGCATCCTGCGCAACGACTACGCCCCCGTCGGCGTCAACACCGGCGACGGGCACAAGATGGGCATGTGGGCTGGCGGCGTCATGCAGGACGGCCCGCTGCCCACGGCGCTGCACCCGCAGGCGTACTCCATGTTCCACGGCCCGTTCATGTTCGTGAACAAGAACGGCCAGCGCTTCTTCAACGAGGCGAACTGGGTGCAGGCCAAGTCGCTGCAGATGCTCAACCAGCCCGAGGCCGTGGCATTCTCCATCTTCGACGCGAACTTCGGCGAGGACACGAAGGACAGTCTGCAGTATGGCGGCGGCATGTTCTGGGACACGATGAGCCGCACGGTCGAGCAGGAGTTCGACCCGCAGCAGATCGTCGACCTCGTGGAGGGCGAGGCCGCCGCGGGCAAGGACGTGCTCGGCAACGAGACGGCCGTCACCGCATGGAAGTGCGACACGCTCGAGGAGCTGGCCGACGCCATCGGCGTGAACAAGGAGAACTTCCTCAAGCAGGTCGAGGAGTACAACGCGATGTGCGAGGCCGGCGAGGACACGCAGTTCGAGAAGGAAGCGCACTTCCTCTACCCGATCAAGCAGGCGCCGTTCTACGCGACGAAGACGGGCCCCTGCATGCTTGCCGTCGTGGGCGGCCTCAAGGTGAACACCGACCTCGCAGTCATCGACGCGCAGGGCGAGGCCATCCCCGGCCTGTACGCCATCGGCAACACCTCGGGTGACCTGTACGCCGTCGACTACCCGATCAACATGCCGGGCAACTCCAACGGGCGCTGCCTGACGTGGGGCTGGCTCGTCGGCAAGACGGTGGCAGCACTGTAAGCCCGAGCCCTCCTCGAACACCAAGCTTGACACGAGGCGCCGCGCGGCCATGCATCCGCGCGGCGCCTTCTTTTTTGCGTGCGCGGCTGGATGCGCGGTACAGCGGGCCAAGACCGCTTTGGGCGCGCACCAGACCCGCCGTCGGCACCGGAAGAGAGCCCGGGCGCGCTTCTGCGCAAAGAGAGGCGCCTTCTGGGCAGAAAGCGGCGCCGTGTATGGCACCGATCGGAGCAGGTGCCGCCGATGGGACGGCCCGCCTCTCGCCTGGGAGCAAACTCGCAGGTAGGCTTACTGCCGGTGTGCTTAGACATCTCGGGGGCGAATCCGAGTGCGCGGGTTGCAACATACATTGGTGGGATTCCTGGCCGCCAAGGGCCGTCGCGCATACAAAAGGGGCCGCCTCATGGTGCTCGCTGACAGGCATGTATGAATCCTCGGAGAAAGACTCCCTGCCAGCGAACACCGTGAGACGGCCCCACGTTGGAACTCGGTTGGAGGCGCCCGCAATGCCCGGCGCCCCCAACCGTCGCGCCTCTTACAGCGAGCGGGTATCCCCGCCCTGGTCGCGCTCGTCCCGGCGACCACGCCAGCCGAGCAGCACACCCACGCCGGCCAGCGCCATGCCGCTCGCAGCCGTCAGCGCCATTCCCACAGGCGACGTGTCATCGCTCGTCTTGGGGATGCCCGGCTTGTTGGGCTTCTCCGGCGTTTCGGGCGTCTCGGGCGTCTCGGGCTTGCCGGGCGTCTCCGGCGGCGTGTACGTGTTCGTAAACGTCGGAACATCCGTGCCTGCGCCGTCGTAGCTCACGCTTGCGACAAGCTCGTGATCGTCGTTCTCGCTCACCGTGACCGTTGCGTGGTGAACGGCGTCGTCGTACACCACGCCCTCCGCGTCGCCCGCACGCTCGACGATCGAGTACTCGTGCGTACCCGTCGCATCGAAGCTCTGAGCCGGGAAGCTCACCGTACCGTCAGCGGCGTTCGTGGCGCTCGCCAGCGGCGCGTGGCCGCCCGCAGCGAGATCCTCTGCAGAGAGCATCCCCTCGTAGAGATCGAACGTAAACTCGCCCTCGGCCAGGTCGCGACCCTCAAGCACCTTGCGCGCGCCGATCTGAGCCTCGACGGCCTTTGGCGCGTAGGCGTTCGTGAACGCAAGGCCTTTGACGGGCGCGCCATCAGCCGCAGCGTACGAAACGCTTGCCGCAAGTGCGCCCGTGCCGTCATCGCTCACCGTGACCGTCACCGTGTACACCGTCTTGTCGTACGTGATGGTCTCGTCGGAGCCGGCGCGCTCGCTCACCTCATACGTAAACGTGCCGACCTGATCGAACGACATCGAGCCGAACACAAACGCCGCGCCGTTGTTCTCGACGCTCGCCACGCCATCCTGGGCACCCGAGGGCATCGGGATATCAGCGACGGCAAGCTGCGTACCATCCGCCAGCGTGCCGCTCAACGCGCGCAGCTCGAACGAGAACGCGCCGGTCACGGGCTCGAGCGTCGTGCCGTGGTCACCGTTGTCGATCGCCTTCGTGCCGCCGAGCTCAACGGAGGCCGGCGTCGCCTTGTACGTGTTCGTGAAGCTGAACAGTGGCGCAGGGCTCGTCGGGTCAACGGAAACGCTCAGGCCGTCCTTGCCCAGATCGCTCACCGTAATCGTAAACGTCTTCGTCGCAGCCTCGTCGTTCGTCACGCCCGCAGCCGAGCCGGACTCTGTGACGGTGTACGTAAACTCCTTGGACGCCTCCCCGCCCAGGTCGGAGCGGTGGAACGTGATGCCGCCGAAGTCGACGGAGCCGTCGGCGGCGTTCGTGGCGCTCGCCACGCCGCCCTCGGGCATGGGAGCGCCGTCGGAGCCGCTCAGCGTGAACGTGAACTTGCCGGCGATGTCGGCGAGCGTCGTGCTCATGCCGGGCGCCTCGAGCGCCTTCGCGCCAGAAACGGGCACGCTTACCTCGGCGTTGTCGAACGCGTTTACGAACGAGACCGGGTACTCGGCCGTACCCGCCTCGGCGCCGTCGGCCGTCGAGGCGAGAGCACTCAGCACGCCGTCACCCTCATCGGTCACCACGACCGTCAGGCTCACGGAACCCGTGACGGCCCCCATGCCCAGCGGCAGATCCGACGTGTCCTCGGCCACCGTGTAGTGCAGCGTCCACGTCCGCTGGCCGGCGTCGTTCGTGCCGGCCTCCGCAAGGCCAGCCTCGGCCGCGGCCTC
>JAGZEG010000015.1 GCA_018368455.1 Coriobacteriia bacterium | reverse complement strand
CGTGGCGCCCGCGCGCCCCACCGCTCGCACCCCTTGCGGCGCCTCGCTCCTGCGGGCACCCGGCTTTCGCCCGTGGCGCCCGCGCGCCCCACCGCTCGCGCCCCCCTCGCGGCGCCTCGCCCCTGCGGGCACCCGGCTTTCGCAAGCCGGATCCCGCTGGTTGGCACCTTCCGACGCTCGCCTCTCGCTCTCGGGGCCTCATCGGCTCGCTGCATCCCGCCAGCCACCAAAAAGGCGGGCGCTCCCACTCCGGGGGCGCCCGCCTATCGCGCTCGCTATCTCGCCGCGCCCTACGCCTTGCGCTCGAACTTCTCGCCGCACTTCGGGCACGTGACGCGGATCTTTCCTGCGCCCTTGGGCACACGCACCTGCTGGCCGCACTTCGGGCAGGCGAAGTAGCGGTGATCCTTGTCCTTGGCCTGGCGCGCCGCCTTGGCACCGGCCGCCTTGGCCTTCTCGCCTGCCGCCTGCGCCTTGCCGAGCGGTCCGTGGAACTTCCCGAAGATCTGGTTGCGCTTGGCGATGTAGGCCTCGTTCTCCCTGGAGCGCGCGGCGATGTTGCCTGAGAACAGTCGGAAGTAGCTGTATCCCAGCACGACGATGCCGATGAACAGCACGATGCCGCGCGCTGCGTCCTTCAGGAACACTGAGATGATGATGACGATGATCGCCAGGATGAGCAGGTCGCGCGACAGCTGGTCGGGGCCGTTGCGATGCGACATGAAGTTGCGGTACTTCTCGGCGAAGTTCGAGCCAAAGTTCGAGGCCATGGGCGATTCCTTCCAGTGCGGGACGCGTGGCGTCATCTATTTCAAGTGATGATATCCACGCTCGTTGCCCCGCAATCGCTTCGCCGGCCGGGCCTGCAGAGAAACCATCCCCACCCGCCCGAAGCTGTTGGATCGGACGGGTGGGGTGGGCCGCTTACACTTCGCGAGCGAGCGACGGGACGTCCCTCATGTAGACGAACTCCTCGAACGGGCGCTCTCCGTCGGGCGCGGGGTGCTCCGAGCGGCTCTTCGCGTATGACTTGGCGCCGAGGTAGATCGTGATGTCCTCGTCGGCCTCGACGTCGTTGCACAGGGCCACGCGCGTGAACCCGTGCTTCTCGTAGTAGCTGTACGTGCACATCGTGTCCGTGAACAGGTAGTAGTCCTGGGCGCCGCGCGAGCGCAGGTAGTCCTCGAAGCGCAGCAGCATCGTGTGGCCGACGCCCTGCCCGCGCACGGACGGGTCGTTGATGAACAGGATGAGCTCGTTGTCCTCGCGGATGAAGTCGCGGTAGCGCGCCTGCGCGATCATCGCCACGTTGGCGGCCTCGCAGGCGGAGCGGCACTGGGCCCACTTCGCTCCCTTGGGGTGCATGTCCATGGCGTGCTTGCTGCGTGCCTCGAGCTCATCGGCCTTGGGGTTGGGGGCGTCCTTGTCCGCCGCGGGCCCAAACCTGCCGGCCAGCACGCCGACGACGCGCTCGCGGGTCGCGCTTCCGGTGGGATCGGGCTCGTCGACGACGGCGACCTCCAGGAAGCTCGCGGTTCTCAGCAGGTGGGCGAACAGGCCGTAGCGCGACTCGTGCACGAAGGCGTCGTCGTAGGCGTCGTCCCAGGGTCGCCAGCTGGCGGGAACGACGTCGATGGCGCTCTCAAGGTCGCGCTCGACGTCGAACGGCCGGTAGCGCACGCGCAGGTGGTGGTTGCCGGAATCCGCTGAGCTGATGGGCGTTGCGGGGGTTGTCTCACCTCCCGCCGCCGCTGTCAGGCTCAGCCGCGGACTGTCACCCTCCGAAGAGGAGCTTTCGCGGTTGGCGCCGTGCTCGACAATGTCGTGCCCGCAGCCCGCCTGGGTGGCGCCGGCTGTGAGGGCCGCCGCGGCCTCGGGCGAGAGGAAGCGCTGGTAGTAGTAGGCGACGTTGGGATAGCCCGTGCCGTCGGCGTTCGGCGTGAACGTTGCGATGCGGTCGAACCCGTTGCGCTCGTAGTAGTCATACGTACACACGGCATCCGTCATGAGATAGTAGCTGTGCGAGCCGCGGGCGAGGAGGTGGCGCTCGAACTCGTTGCGCAGCGTCGTCCCGATGCCGCGGCCGCGGGCGTTTTCGGAGACGACGTACAGCGTGAGCTCGTTGCGCTCGGGGATGAGGCCCTGCGTCTGCGCGTCGAGCACCTCGTGCACGTGGCTGACGGAGCACTCCATGTCGATTGCGCGTCGCGCGTCGCGCGAGCCCTTGTCGAGAAAGGCGAACGCCTCGTCAAAGTGCGCCTGGTATTCGCTGAGGCGATCGGGCGCCGGCTCGGTGTCGGCGAAGCGGGCGAGAAGCAGGCCCAGCGGCTCGTGCGTGTCTGTGTCTTCGGCGACGAGCGAGTAGGTGCTGCACTTGAGCATGTTCGAGAGCACGAGCGTCTTGTGTGCGGAGCGCTCGTCATCCGTGCAGCCCGGGAACGTCCATTCGTTCGGAATGAGCTGCGAGCACGTACTATAGTCTGTTGCGGAGCAGAAGGGCCGCAAAAGCATGATGCCTCCTTAGGACGCGGGTGGTCCGCAAGCCTCTGGCTTGGGCTCACGGGGTGCCGAAATGGCGTTCTGCTGGGCGTGGCCACCGCAATGGCGTGGCACACGCTTGCTCTCACTTATACCACGCGTGTTGTCCCGGCTAATCCCGCCGGCCCCCTGACGTGCAGGAACGGTGAAGGTCTCCCGCACTTCTCGCGGTCCCTTGTTGAGGGACTACGCGCTCAGGCAGGTGATAGGCAGAACAAAGACCCCGTCTTGCCTTCGTTGTGCAAAGCCGCCCGGCGTGATGACGGCGCAAAAAGCTGGACTGCCCATCACGCTGGTATCGATTTTGCCCGCGAGCTTTATCAGACTAGCGGCTCCCTCGTCCACGAGAGAGGCCCCGAGCTTTACTTCGAGAAGGGCGTATCTGCCGTCTCGGAGCTGGAGGACGAGATCGGCTTCCTGGCCCGCCTCGTCTCGATAGTGGAACACCTCGCCTTTGAGGGCCTGGGCATATACGCGCATGTCTCTTGCGCAGAGCGATTCAAAGAGGAGGTCGAGCGTCGACGTATCCCGCAGCAGTGACGCCGGGCTTGCGCCAAGGGCTGCAGCTGCTATTGACGGACAGGTGAAGTGCCTGGTCGGTGTCTTTGTGATGCGCGATCGAGAGCGTAGGGACGGTGCCCAGCTTGGGAGGTCGCGCACCACATACAGCCTTCTGAGCGCGGCAATGTATCCGTTGACGGTATCTTTCGACAGGTCGATATCGCGTATCTTGAGGTCTTTCAGCATCGTTGCCTGTGCTGCCTGGGTTGACGTGCATCTGGCGTATTCCTGCATGATGAGACGCGCGTATTGCGGATTTCTGCGTATACCGTCCGTGCGGGATATGTCTTCGTCGGCGATTGCGGAGAGATAGTCGTATGCCATCTCGAGCGAACCTGCGTCAGATGGGGACGTGACTGCTCGGGGCCATCCGCCGCGGCAAACGAGATAGGCCATGCGCTCGACGTCGCAACCTGAATACCCTTGCACGTCAAAGTTTCCGGAAAAGAGGGCGGAGAGAGATACCTCGCGGGTTGACTCGCCTGATTCTGCGAGGCTCATGGGGGACATCTCAACGGATGCTATCCTGCCCGTTCCCGAATGAGATGGCCTCTGGGTCGGCGTTGCCGATCCCGTGAGGATGAAACGGCCCGGCTGATCGGACTGATCGACGGCGTAGCGCACGGCATCCCAGAGCTGCGGCTGCTCTTGCCATTCGTCGATGAGGCGGGGCGTTTCTCCCCTGAGGAGGACAGAGGGTTTTGTCTGGACAAGGAGCCGGTAGTCATCTCGCTTATCGGGGTCTTGCATCATGACGGCGCTCGACGCCAGCTGTAGGGCAGACTGCGTTTTCCCGCACCACTTCGGGCCTCGGATTTCGACGGCGCCGGTATAGCTGAGCTTTTCTCGAACCATGGCATCACAAAAGCGGGGGAGATATTTCCCAGGCTCGAGTTTCTGGGTGCCCATGATTACCGCCTCGGGTTTGACGACCATCCAATTGCGATAGTTTCAACCAACCGATTGCTCTTTTCCGCACTCCTCAGCGCAGACCGGCGGGATGCCCGTCGAGCTGGCCGTTCGCGGCGCGCTCGAGCAGGTCGAGCAGCTCCTGTCGCGAGTGGACGCCGAGCTTCTGGAACACGTGCTTGACGTGGGTGTTCACCGTGTTGGACGAGATGCCGAGCTCCGCCTCGATGCGCACGGTCGTCCTTCCGCGCGCAAGCAGTCGCAGCACGTCTATCTCGCGCGCCGAGAGCTGCCCGCGGTCGGCCAGCTCGCCGCAGAGCGCGTCGATGTCGCGAGCCACCTCGCTCGTGCTCTCGAGCTCACCTTCCGCCGACGTGCCGCCCGTCTCGACGTCAACGGGCTCTGCCTCGTCGTCGGGGTTGCCGCGCAGGCGGGCGAGCGGCCCGGCCTCGGTCGCGAACACGAACAGGTAGGCCACGGCCACGAGGACGGCGAGCGCGATGGATATGGCGCCTGCCTGGTCCTGCGTTACGGGGGTACCGTCGCGCAGCGTCGAGACCAGCGCAAACGCGCTCGACCCAATCAGCAGGTCGAGCGACCACACGGCGCGCACGATCGCGAAGACGAGCACGGCGGGCGCGCCGTGGCGGGCGCACAGCTCGAGCGTTGCCAGCATGACGGTCAGCTTGAACAGGAACGCGCCGCAGTTCGTGACGGCGTAGGCCACGCTGGCCGTCTCGTGGGCGTATGGCAGCAGAAGCGCCGCGATGAGCGCGAGCAGAAACGAGGCGCGGAACAGAAACGAGAAGTCGTCGCGGCGCCCCTGCCGGATGTCCGAGACGACGAGCGTCGAGACGATGACCTTGAGCAGCAGCACGACGAGGTTGATGTCGCTGGCGTAAAACGAGAGGTCCGTGCCGCCGAGGTAGAGGTTGCGCAGCAGCTCGTCGGCAAAGCTGACGACGAAGATGCCGACGCACAGCCGCGCGACGAATATGCGCTTGGAGCGCACGACGAGCGGCGTGGCGAGCTGCACGTAGGCGCTTGTCGCGCTGCGCGGCCTGGCGAGCAGCGCGCAGGTGACGAGGGCCAGCGCGATGGAGATGGCCAGCAGCGCCCAGGGGCTGACGGCCGGCGTGTAGACGAGGTTCGCGAGCACGTAGATGATGACGCTCGACGTCACGACGCTCAGCGTGAAGTCGAACGGGTTGCCGTGCTCGGCGAACTCCTGGCACCAGGCGAGGTTGAGCAGGCCGCTGGCGATGCCGGTGAGCAGGGCGGCTGCCCAGGCGAGGACGATGCCCGTGACGTCGGGGCGCAGCGAGAACGGGATGATCAGCGTGCCGAGCGCCGCGCAGGCGGCCAGCGCCCAGCGCGAGGAGGGCTTGCGCAGCAGCGGGGCGACGCGCTCGTGGCAGATGGCGCAGGGTACGAGCGCGACGACGGAGACGAACAGCGACTTCTCGTAGACGTGCCAGTCAGCGCCGGCGGCGTCGGGGAAGATCTGCGTCGTGAAGAAGCACAGCGTCACCCACGCCTGGAACAGAGCGAAGCCCACGAGCATGGACAGGTCGTGCCGAGCGTTTGTCATGGAGCACCCCCTTGCGCACATGCCGCACGCGGTGCGGCGCGCCTGCCGCCGGCAGAGTCCCCATGCCCCTGCGTTGCGACGGCGCCGTGTGCGTTTCCCCAGCGCGAGGCCCTCACCAGCTTCAGGTGATGCGCGGCCGGCCTCGGGCTGTCATACGGTCAACGATAGCATTGAGCGGGGCGTTTGTGGCGCGCAAACCGGCGTGCGGCCCTCACGAGCTTCTTGTGGCGCGCGAATGAGGGTTTCTGGCTATGCTGGAGACACCGTGCGGCGTCGAGGGGGACGTCGCCACTCGAGCAAGGGGGCTCACATGAACGATGTTGTCGCTTCGCGCAGGAACTTCCTCATGGGCGCAGGCGCGGTGGCCGGTGTCGCCGCGCTGGCCGGCGGTGCCGCTGCGGCCCGCACGGCGCACGCCGACGAGGCCGCTCCTGCCGCGGGCGCTGCCTACGAGTGCGACGTCGTTGTCGCCGGCGCCGGCGTCGGTGGCCTGGCCGCCGCCGTCGCGGCCGTCGAGGCGGGCGCGAACACGATCCTCGTCGAGGCCTCGGCGCACGTGGGCGGCACGAGCCGCTTCGCAGCCGGCGCCCTCGGCCCGCGCTTCGGCACGGACTGGAACGCCGTGTATGCCAAGGTGCCGCTGTCCGATCCCGACCTGGGCAAGGCCGTCTGCGTGAACTGGGACGACACCGTCACGTGGATCAACGGCCTCGGCCTGACGACCGAGCAGCTCTCGCCGGGCAGCTCCTATCTGTGGATGGGCGGCCGCCGTCCCCAGGAGCAGGGCTCGAAGTCCTATACGGATGAGTACCTGCAGCAGTTCGGCCAGATCTTCAACGACAAGGGCGGCACGACGTTGCTCTCGACGAAGGCCATCGACCTCGTCCTCGACGAGGCGGGCACCCCGACGGGCCTCGTGTGCTGCGGCCCCGATGGCGCTCACTTTACGATTAGCGCCAAGCAGGTCGTGCTCGCCACGGGCGGCTTCCAGTGCAACAAGGAAATGATGGTGCGCTACCTCGGCCGCTTCGCCGACGTGTCGCAGGCCCAGTGCATCCCTTACCTCGACGGCGCGGGCATCATCATGGCGCAGCACGCCGGCGCCAAGCTGTCGAAGGGCTTCGGCGCGTACTACGGCCACCCGCAGCCCTGGCCCCAGGCCTCGTACTGCACGTATGACACGCCCGAGGCCTACGAGGCGTGCGAGAACATCGACGACGTCCACATGGCCTACTACGGCGCGACGGTGCACGCCATTCAGACGCTGGGCATCTACACGAACTGCGATGGCAAGCGCTTCGTGAACGAGAGCCTGACGTCCTCGCTCGTCAACCAGGAGATCATGCAGCAGTTCTACTGCCGCGCCTACCTGTTCTTCGACGAGGCCGCGCACCAGACGATGATCGAGACGGCCTACTGCAACGCGGCCGTCGTGGGCGGCGACCGCCTCGACTGGCTGCGCGAGCACGGCGCGACGATCGTGCAGGCCGACACGCTCGAGGAGCTGGCCACCGCCGTGCAGACGACGACGGTGAGCGGCGACAAGTTCAACGCGGGCGGCTTCCTGAAGACCGTCAACGCGTGGAACGAGGCCGTGGCTGCGGGCACGACGGCCGATCTGGACGTTCCGGTGAAGTCGGGCGTGCCGCTGACGACGCCGCCGTTCTACTGCATCCCGGTCGTCGCTGGCGTCATGGGCACGTTCGGCGGCATCAAGATCGACGTGAACTCGCAGGCCATCGGCCTGGATGATCGCCCGATGCCCGGCCTGTGGGCCGTGCCTGGCGCTGCCGGCGGCATCATGGAGGGCGACTACTGGTGCGTCATGAGCGGCTACACCGTGTTTGGCCGCATCGCCGGTACGAACGCTGCGAAGGCCGCGCTCGGCGAGGCCGTGACGCCCGCCGCTGACGTGATCGCTGCCAACAACGAGGCTGCCGCCGCGATCAGCGAGGCTGCCGCCGCTGCTGCGGCCGCCGCGGCTGAGAGCGCCAAGGCGGAGGCGGGCGCGAGCGAGGAGAAGGCTCGCGAGGCGGTCGCCGGTGGCTCGAGCGCCACATACAAGGACGGCACGTATGAGGGCGACGGCAAGGGCATGGGCGGCACGGTGCCCGTGACCGTGACCGTGAGCGGCGGCGCCATCACCGACGTCGTCGTGGGCGACCACTCCGAGACGGACGGCATCGGCACGAAGGCCATCGAGCAGCTGCCCGGCGCCATCGTCGCTGCCGGCGGCACGGAGGGCGTCGACACCGTGAGCGGTGCCACGATCACGTCGAAGGCCATCCTGACGGCCGTTGACGCCGCGCTCGAGGGCGCGAAGTAAGCGTTGTGTGACCGCGGGCCGGCTGCTGGCGCACGCAGCCCGGCCGGCCCGCGACGTGGGGCGCTGCCGCCGAGCCGTGGTAACTGCCCCGCACCCGATTGAGGCCTCCAGGCGCGCCTGCTTTCCCCCGGGCCGGCGCGCCTGAGTCCCCCATAGGCCCGACCGCCAGCGTGGATGCGGTCGGGCCGTTTTTGTGCGCGGTTCTCGGGCGGCCGGTGTCCCGCGGGCTCCGGTTTTGGCGGTATTTCTGGGGTCGAATCCCTCTCCGTATAGGCCTGAGGACTCGATTGCCCCGAGCGGATGCTCTGATATTCCCAAATCTGCATGAAGCCGCATCGATATGCGTTTTCGTATTGCGTTGCACCGAGGACTGTTGCGGCGGGCCGGAACTGTGGCCAGAAAGCGCACTCGTGAATGCCGCGCTAGGTGCCACCTCCTCACGGCGGGGAAATCGCGGCGGGTTGACCCGGGGCCCACGTGATCCCTGCCCGGTACATCGCGCCCAGGGGCATACACGAGGGCGAATCCTGGCCACGCTTCGAGCATTTTGGGGCAGAGGCGCTCCCGTTGCGCGGGGTGTCGCGCGGCTCGGCGCCACGCGCTCCGTGCGCCCCGAGGCCCCGGCCGCTCTCTCGCGCATCGCTTCTGGCTGGCGGGGTATTTCGCGCTTCTCGAGCGGTACCGCTCGGCCGAACGTCGGGCATGGCTGCCATCGCCCCGACTATGCGCGGCAGCGGGCGAGCTCGCCCCTAGTCCGTCCTGAGATGTCCGACTTTTTCTGCCTCCCCGTTTCGCGATACAACGTGCGGCTTTCGTGGCAGGATGTGCTCTACGCCGGACGCCTCGCGCGTCGCCTCTTCACGAAAGGTGTCTCCATGCCCGGTTTCCTTCGCGTCATCCTCATCGTGCTTGCCGTCGTGGTCGTGCTTGTTGCCTTGCTCGTGCTGGTGCGCCGCCGCATGGCGCAGGCGGGCATCTATCTCACGCTGCGCACGAAGTTCGGCCCGGTGCTCATCTTCACGGTCGAGGGCGACGACGGCGAGCCGGTGCGCATCCTCAACGTCGGCGGCGTGTACCAGTCAGCCACATATCTGGACGACGACCGCGTCTACGACCTCGTTTTCGAGTACACGAAGCTGTACGACAAGATGTTCGAGGCACAGCCAGCGGCCGACGCCACGGGTCAGCGCCCGCTCGCGGTGCGCCGTGCGCTCATGATCGGCGGCGGTGGCTACTCCTACCCTAAGCACTTCATCAGCGAGCATCCCGAGGCGAGCATGGACGTCGTCGAGATCGACCCCACCATCACGGGGCTGGCCCAGCGCTACTTCTTCCTCGACCGCCTGTTCGCCGAGTTCGATCTCGACGAGACGGGCCGGCTCGGGCTCGTCTGCGATGACGGACGCGCGTTTCTCGAACAGCGGGCCAGCGCCGAGCCCTCAGATGCGCCGCGCTACGACGTCATCCTTAACGACAGCTTTTCGGGCAAGGAGCCCGTTGCGTCGCTGGCCACCGTTGAGGCGGCGCGCCTGGCGCACGCGTGCCTGAACGAGGGCGGGCTGTACATGACGAACGTCGTGTCGGCGCTGAGTGGCGAGCAGGGTCGGCTCATCCGAGCGGTCGTCGCCACGCTGTCCCAGGTATTCGCGCACGTGTACGTTATCCCCTGCGAAGACGAGGACGAGTTCGCCGATCGCGACAACAACATGGTCATCGCAAGTGACGGCCTCTACGACTTCCCCGGCGCCTGCGATGTTGCGCGCCTGAACGTGGGCCCGGACGACCCCGTGCTCACCGACGCGAACAATCCCGTGCTCGACCTCGCGAAATAACTGCTGGGCGGGTTGCCGCCTCTCAGCCGAGCGGCTGTCCACCGAGTCTGCGAGGCGCATCGGGCGCGGGGATTTCTTGCGCTGCCACCGCCCGGTCCTTTCTCGCTGGCGCTCTGCGCTACCCTTGCCCGCATCGAAAGCGGTCCGTAGCCCGTGGCAGGCGATTGGGAAGGGACGTGCGACCATGGCAAAAAAGCAGGGGAAGAGCCGGCCTGGCAAGGCTTCGAAGCGGGGGAGCGTCGCGGCTCTCGGCGCCCATCCCGAGCTCGACTTCCGCTCGGTCGTCGCGTACTTTGCCCAGCGCAGCGGCGAGCTCGACGGCGCGTACGGACGCTTCCTCTCCGAGGTCGATCCCAGCTCGGCAGCCCAAAACGACGCTGGCGCCCAGCATCGCCTCGCGCGGGCGTTTGCGGAGTGGTTCGTGTTCGACTATCACCTGGCAAACGATCGCACGCCGCTGGAGCACTTTGTCGTCTGCGCTCCCGCCAAGACGGATCGCGCCGTTGTCGAGCTGTTCCGCCAGGTTGCCGCGACGCAGTTTTTCTCTCTGTTTTGGGTGCGCTCCATCGACGCTGCCGCCAAGACCGTGACGTTGGAGGACCTCTGCGGCGGCGCGACGTACGCTGTGTACGACGCCCGCCTCAGCAGCTCGCTGCGCGCACCAGGAGGTCTCGTCGCGCTGCGGCTGGCGCAGGCCGCAGGGGAGTGGCGTTGCCCCTGGGAGGCCGCCCTGTATCGCGAGGGCCTCGAGGAGGGGCGCTTCGGCGACGCTGTTGCCCGCCTGGCCGAGATGGGCCGTCGGGTCGACCTCATCGACATCCTGCACCTGACGTTCGGCTCCGCAGGGGACGGCGCGCCAGCCGATCCTGCGCGCACGACGGCGGATGCGGGCAGCCCGGGCATCGATGTGCCTCCCGAGCAGCGGGCCGCATACCTTGCGCGCTGCCAGGAGTCGTATGAGCAGCTCGCCCGCGCGCACGGGCTCACCGTGGGTTGGGGCGACATCGTGCGCGCCATCCGGACGTGCCCGGGCGATCGCGTGGCGCACGACGTCGTCGAGCAGCTATTCGGCGCGGACGCCTCTGCCCTCGGCCACGTCGACGACGACACGTTCGCCCAGCTCATGGGTGCTTTCCTCGGCGCCTGGAACCTCGTGCCGCACAACTATCTCGACGGCAAGTCCCCCGCCGAGGTCTATCAGGGTCGATAATCAGGGGAATAGCCGGGGACGAGACGTTGCCGTGCGTGGGTTTGGGGTATGGGAAACGGGAGGGCGGCGAGTGGGTAAGATATCCAGTCGCGGTCTTGGGCGGCGCCTGTTACCGGTGGCGCCCAGTGCCTCGCCGAACCTTTGCCGTCGGATGTGAGAGAGGAGGGCCCTCGTGTCCCGTGCTGATGAACAGGACGCCTCGCTGCGCCGAGACGCCGCGCCGGACCATGCCGAGCCGGCCTCTCCCGCAGGGACGGATGCCTCGCTGCCCGATGGCGCCGTCGGTGGTGCCCCCCAGTCTGACGGCCTTTCCGGTAAGCTCGCTGACGGGCGGGAATCTCTGACGAACGCCGTTGTGGGCCGAGAGCCCGACGTGACAGATGTCACCGGCCTTCGCCCTGACGGGTCTGTCGCCGATGTGTCGAGCCTCGATGCACCGGTTTTCCCCGTCCCATTGGCTGCGGGCCATGGCCCTTCCGACACCGAGCCGGAGCGTTCTTCTGATGCCGAGGCCCCTGAGGGCTCTGCCGCTCCGTCCTACACCTTCGAACCTGCGTCGCATGGCGACTTGCCCTCCCTGGACGCTTCCGATATTTGTGCGGCCGCCCCTCTTGACGCGCCCGTGCCCTGTGCTCCGGTGAGCTTCCCCGTGCCCCCACCTTTCCCCGAGGTCTTGCGCCCTCGGGTGCTGCTCGGCAACTTGATCGCACGCGAAGGGGTTTCGCCTGCGGGGCAAGCCTCGCCGCCGCACGCCGCCGGCCAGGAAGCGATGCCTGCCGGCGAGCCTGCGAGTTGCAGCGACGCAGCGGCTCATGCGCCCGAAAACTCGACGACAGAGCTCGCGGACACTGCCGACCAGGTGGGCGACACTGCCTCCGATGCCCCCACGGCCTCTCGACCCGGAGACGCCGGGATCGCCCGCCCGTCGGGCACCCCCGCCGTGCGCGGAGGCCGCGCCTGGCTTGCCGCAGCGCTTACCGTGCTCGCCGTAGGCCTGCTGGCGGCGGCGATCGTCCTGCCTGGGCCCTGGCAGGTCTTCGCAGCGTGCGCTGTGGGCGTCGCTGCCGTTGCGGGGTTGCTCGCCGGGCGTGCCGCGCTGGCGGGAGGCCTGTCTGCGGCGGCCTATCGCACCGTGCAACTCGTGCTGCTCGTCGTCACGCTGGCGTGCGTGGTCATGCAGCTATCCGCCTACCTGGAGGTCGCGTGATGACCGAGCTCTCCGGATCGTCCACCCTTGAGCCTGAGCCCGGTGACGGTTCGCGCTTCCAAGGGGGGGACGCATCCGCACCCGACGACGTCAAGCTGACGATGTTCGAGGATCTGCCCGGCGCTCCTGCGGGCAAGCTCTACGGCTATGCGTCGGGAAACCTGCCGCTGCCCCCGGGCGGGCTGGCCTACGTCATCGAGCTGACGGGTGCCCCTGCCGATGCGGAGGAGCCTTCTGGCGCGGCGGCTTCCGAGCCGTCGGATGATCTTTCTGGCCTGCGCATCGTCGGCTATGTCGATCGCTACTCGCGGGCGTTTTCTGTTGACGGCATGCTCCCCATGCCTCCTGCCCAGCAGGCCGAGCTGCAGCTTCTCCGCTATGCCGACCGTGACGACGGCGCCGGATGCGTCGAGTTGCCCAGCCCGCAGCCCGACGGGGAGCCGTGGCGCGTTGCCGAGTTCGTTGCGCGGGACGACGGCGCGACGAGCGCGGTGACGTTCACCGATGCCCGCATTGAGCTGGGCGAGAGCACGCGCGGCCGCGCCCTGCCGCTCGCGCACGCCGTGAGCCTGGCGTTTCTCGCCTTCGTCTATCTGCCGCGGCAGCGAGGGGAGCGTCTCTCCGCGCTCGGCGTGGCTGACATGCTCGATCACCTGCGCTCCGAGACGCTGTTCGACGCAATCGACCACATGGTCGGCGACGTTGACGCCGCGCTCGCGCAGCCGCTCGTCTCGCCTCCCGGTCTGTTGATCTACGTCGCGCGGGCGCTGCGTGCCGCCGGGGCCGTTGGCCTGACGGCGGCCAGCCTGGCGCCTCAGACGTCGCCGGCTGCGGGACTGCCCGACGTGACGGGACTGACGTGGGCATCGGGGGGCTCCCTTACGACGTCGCCGCTACTGCCTGGCCTGTTCGTGGCGCGCATGGACTCGCCCGAGCCGCAGGTTAACCTCGTGCGCACCTCCGAGTATGCCAACCTGTTCTACGTGGCGTTCAACCGCGCGCAGGTGAGCGACGACGGGGCACGCGCCCTGCTCGAGATCGAAGGCATCCTCAACAGGGCGCTCTTCATGGCGAGCCGCCTTGACGGGGTGGGCGCTGTCACTGCAGCGACGGCCCAGCAGTGTGCTGAGCTCGACCGCTGGATCATCGAGGACATCCTGGCTCAGGGCATCACTCTGGTGAACGACGCTGGCGCCTCGGTCGCAGCCCCGGAACGTGTTGACGCCTCGACGGAGCTCGACGTGCGCCTGGCGTTCGCCCGTGCTTGCGAAAGCCTGCGTGTGCCGTACCGACTCGACTATCGCTTCCGCTACGACGCCGCCCGAGGCGCGCTGTCCGTGGATGTCGACGCGCCCGACGCTGCCATCATGCCGCGCGAGTTCTGGGACGATGCCGCGGGCTCCTGGGCCGAGCGCTCGGCTGACGAGCGCGCCGCCGACGTGACGCGCTACGCGTTTCACCTGGTGATACTCGTGGCCTGCGCGGCCTTCGCCTGCTCCGATCGCGTGCAGCGCGTCATCATCAACGCGTGGGGTGGTCCGTTCGGCGCAGGTGAGGACGGCGCGTGCCTGCTCTCGGCCGGTTTCAACCGCGTGCCGTTCCTGGCCACCCTGCGGGGGGATGCCGTCGCAGGCGCCCCCGAGCCTGCGGGGCAGCTTGCCCCCGGAGGCGCCGCCGAGCCCGCCGACCAGCCCTCTTCTCCGGATACCGCCGAGCCCACGGCCGCTGGCATGCCCGCCCCTGCAGTCGCCGCCGAACCTGCGGGCCCATCCGATGCCCAGCCTCCCGTCCGCTCGCTCGCCGAAGCCGACCCGAGCACGTTCGTGCACAAGTTCGCCCACGCATATCGCCTTGGCGAGCATGCGGAGCTGCTGCCTGTGCGCCCCCTCGCCTCGCTCGATGACGAGGCCGCGCTGCCGCCGCATGCTGCCGACAACATCGAGACGGACGAGCGCCCGTTCTCCGAGAAGGCCGCGCGCCTGCTCCATGCCCAGCGCATCTGCGACATGGGCATCTACGAGGACGCGCCTCGCGGCTCTCTCGCGGAGACGGCGCTTGCTGCCTTCGAGCACGACGACCTGTCCGACGTGCTCGCCGTGATCCGCGACATGCACGACCGCACGGAGAACATCCCGGTGCGCGAGGCGTGCCTGCGCGTCAGCGAAGGCATCGCGTCGGGGGCCATCACCGCAGACTCGGGGGACACGCTCAAGGAGATGTTCTCCGACGTGTACGGCTTGAAAGCTGGCCTGCGCGCGGCGACGCGGCGTGCGGCGCGCAACCCCATGGACGCCGTCGCGGCCCTTGAGTCGCTGGCGCTGCAGGTTGACGAGCGTGGCTGGTTTGCCGACACGCCGACGCGCGTCTATCGCTACTTCGACTGCTACGCCTCGCGCACGCTGTACGCGACCCATTGCGCAGATTCGCTCGACGGCGGTCGTGACCTGCGACTCTGTGCCGACGAGCACTTCCTCATCCACCATCGCCTCGCCTCGCTGCTCAGCGACTCCATCGAACACGCCGAGGAGGCCATCGCCCACGGCAGGCGCTGCGTGGAGATCGCGCCGTCCGTCGCGGCCTCGTATCTGCGCCTCGCCCGCTGCTACTTCTGTGTGTTCGACTACGAGTCCGAGATCAACGTGCTTAACCGCATGCTGACCATCGCCTGGAACCCCAACGACGTCGGCATGGCCCTGTACTGGCTGGGCTACGCCTACTGGATGACGGATCGCAAGCGCCTGGGTCTGGCGTGCTATCAGCGCAGCGTCGCCTTCGATCGCAACCTCGCCGAGCCGTGCAGCGCCGAGGTGACGGAGTTTCTGCGCAAAGACGGCATGCGCCACGAGCTCATCAGCGACGACGAGGCTCGCGAGCTGTTCCGCCAGGGCGGCGTCCCGCTGGGCCAGGTGCAGCTCAACGCCGAGGCTCTCGTCCGCGCGGCGGGCCACGCTGCCGACGCCGGCTCGTTCCGGCTCGCACAGAACCTGCTGGGCTCCGCCTCCGTCATCCTGCGCGACGACGCTCTCGCCCCCGTTCTGGATTCTTACGGCTCGGGAACGGATTAGCCTGCGCTGCGGCGTGTTGCGCGGTACCCTTGCATATGTGGTGGAAAAAATGCTTCCGTACCCGCAAGCCATGTCCGTTTGACGAGGGAGAAAGGATTCGCTCATGGGCAACCCGCGTATCGCTCGCGCGCTCATCTCGGTGACCGACAAGACCGGGGTCGTCGAGTTCGCCAAGGCTCTGGAGGACGAGTTCGGCGTCCAGATCATCTCGACCGGTGGCACGGCCAAGGCGCTCGAGGCCGGCGGCGTGAAGGTGGTGCCCATCGAGGAGTTCACCGGCTTCCCCGAGATGATGGGCGGCCGCGTCAAGACGCTGCACCCGCGCGTGCACGGTGGCCTTCTGTGCCGTCGCGACGACGCCCAGCACATGGCCGACGCCCAGGCAAACGGTATCGACATGATCGACCTCGTCGCCGTCAACCTCTACGAGTTCGAGAAGACCGTCGCCAAGCCCGACGTCACGTGGGCTGACGCCATCGAGCACATCGACATCGGCGGCCCCTCCATGCTGCGCTCCGCTGCCAAGAACCACGAGAGTGTCACCGTCGTGTGCGACCCGACCGACTATGCTCGCGTGCTCGAGGAGATGCGCGCCAACGACGGTGCCACGACGCTGCCGACGCGTAAGTGCCTCGCCGCAAAGGTCTACACGACGACGGCTGCGTACGACACGGCCATCTCCACGTGGCTGAATGGCCAGCTCGCCGGGGCAGATGCCGAGCCGGTTGAGCCCGAGGCGTTTGAGCCTCCCGCCGCCTTCGACCTGCATCTCGAGAAGGCCCAGGACCTGCGCTACGGCGAGAACCCCCACCAGACGGCTGCCGTCTATCGCTTTGCCGACGACTTCGCCGCGCTCGGCTCCTCGAAGAACCCGCTTGTGGGCGCCAAGCAGATCCAGGGCAAGCCGCTCTCCTACAACAACCTGCTCGACGCCGACGCCGCCTGGAACGCCGTCCGCGAGTTTGACGAGCCTGCTTGCGTGATTCTCAAGCACCAGAACCCCTGCGGATCGGCCGTGGCCGCCAATGCTACCGAGGCATACGACCGTGCGTTTGCTTGCGATCCCAAGAGCGCGTTCGGTGGCATCATCGCCGTGAACCGCGAGGTCCCACTCGAGCTCGTTGAGCACTTTGCCGACGTCAACAAGCAGTTCGTCGAGGTCATCATCGCGCCCAGCTACACGCCTGAGGCCCTGGAGCGCCTCGAGAAGCGCGCCAACCTGCGCGTCCTTGCCACGGGCGGCGCCGACGGCCACGCCCGCCTCGAGATGCGCTCCATCGATGGCGGCATGCTCGTGCAGTGCGTCGACACGGTGAGCGAGGACCCGGCGACGTTCACCGTTCCGACGAAGCGCCAGCCCACCGAGGCCGAGATGGCGGACCTGCTCTTCGCGTGGCGCGTCGTGAAGTCCGTCAAGTCCAACGCCATCCTCATTGCCAAGGACTGCGCCGGCATCGGCATGGGGCCCGGCCAACCCAACCGCGTCGACTCCGCCCTGTTCGCCTGCCAGCGCGCCGAGGCTGCTTGCGAGCGCATGGGCGTGGAGGCTAGCGGCTTCGCCTGCGCGTCCGACGCCTTCTTCCCCTTCCGCGACAACGTCGACGTGCTGGCGGCCCACGGCGTGACAGCCATCATCCAGCCCGGCGGCTCCGTCCGCGACGAGGAGTCCATCCAGGCGTGCGACGAGTATGGCATCGCGATGGTGTTTACTAATCACCGTCACTTCCGCCACTAGCCTGCGGGGCGCCGTGGCACCCGATCTCGCCGCTCCAACCCTCGTCGCGTATGCCATACGCGTCCTCGGGCTTGTCGCCGGCGACCTCGGGCACCACGGCGCCCTTCGGCGTGCGTGTGCCTAAAAGGCACTCCATCTGCGGCGTTGGGCCGGGGCTCACGTAGCGTTTAGTACGCTACGCCCCGGCCGCCTTGCATTTGGGGCACCGTGCGCGTCCGCGGGGCGCTTCCTTCTCGCGCCCGATCTCGCCGCTCCAACCCTCGTCGCGTATGCCATACGCGTCCTCGGGCTTGTCGCCGGCGACCTCGGGCACCACGGCGCCCTTCGGCGTGCGCCCAAGAGGCGCCCTTCCCCGACGCCCGACGCGCCCCCTCGGGACCTTCCCTTCGCCCCGGCCTGTCTCTTCCTCGCCGCACTGCACAAAAACTCGTCTAGTGCACGTCTCTTGGAGCGCGCGTTCCCAAAATGAGGCGAAGTGCAGGTTTCTTCGATCTGCCGCGCGTGAGGCCGCGCTATTTCCGCAGGGCGCCAAGGCTTACTCGGCATCGATCCGCCTAAAAAGCCTCGCGCGAGGGCCAAGAAACGTGCACTTGACGCGAGTCCGTGCTGCCCCCACCCCAAAAGACGTGCACTTAACGCCATTCTATGCACACCGCTGCTGTGGGCGCCGTGAGGTCTGTGCCAGCCGAGGCTTGGGCGACGTCTTGCCTGGGCATACTCGCTGTAAGGATCCCGGTTCTACGAGGGAGACGCTCTCGGCAGGAGGCGAACATGGCATCGCGCTGGCAAGACAAGTTGACGGGCGCTGCGGACGCGGCTGCTCGCGGGGTGGGCAAGGCAGCCCGCGTCGTGCACGGCGTGGCGACGTCGCCTGAGGCGAAGCGTGCTGGCGCGGCCACGGTGCACGCGGTGGGTACCGTCGTGCGCAAGGCGGTTCCCGTCGTGCAGGATGCCGCGCGCAAGGCCGCCCCCGTCATCAAGCAGGCGGCGGAGAAGGCCGCCCCCGTCGTAGAGCGAGCCGCCGCCCAGGCGGGACATGCTGCCCACGAAGCCGCCACCCGCGTGCGTGATGGCTATCGCCAGGCTGCGCGAGAGCGTGCGCTGGGCGGGGCCGCACAACGCAGGGGCGCCGGCGCCGAGGCGCAGACGGAGGATTCCGCGCCCTCTCGCGCAGATGGGCGCCCACGCGTGTCGGTCAACGAGGCCACGGGCCAGTCGGTCGAGACGGAGGTCTACGTCATCAACGACGACGGCTCGCGCGACTACGACGTCTTCCCCCACGACAATCCCACTAGCTCGATGGGCCCGCTCGCTCGCCGCATCGCGGGCTTGATGCTCGTGCTGGCAGGCATTCCCATGCTCGTGCTGCCCGGTCCCGGCCTCGCCGCCATCGCCGCGGGCCTGGCTCTGATGGCAGGCAAGACGCTTGCAAGTCCCAAGAAGCCGCCCACCAGCGGTGGGTCGTCAACGCCTCCCGCAGGTACAAGCGCGACGCCACGCCCCGAATAATGCGATAATGCGCCGGCGCATCCCCATCCGGCAGGCAGGCCGGTACGGGCTCGCTTCCGAGCGCCCTGAACCGAAAGGACGGAATCACCCCATGGCCGAAAGCATCCCCGAGGATCTGTTCGCTGGCGAGCCGGTCATAGAAGCGCGCTGGCGTCTCCAAAACGGTGCGCTCCCGCTCAAGAACCGCCATCTGCGGGCCCTTGCGGCGCGCGATGTCTCGAGCGCCCTGGTCTCCTGGGCTCACCAGCATCTCGAGTGGACGCTGGCCGAGGGCGCCATGGAGCAGCCCAACGGCGTACTCGTCCTCGACGTCGACGCCGAGGGCCGTGCCATCATGTCCATCGCACCGTTCGAGCCGCTCCCGCCCATGTCGGCCGCCCTCCTGCTCGATCGCATCGCCGGCACGGAGGGGGACGCCGTCGAGCCCGAGACGGTCTGGACGTGTCGTACGGGTCGCCTCTACGTGCTGTCCGACGAGGGCAAGCCCCTGTCGGGCGCCAACTCGCTCGCCGTCGACCTCGCGCGGACGCTTCACCTCGAGCCGGTGTTTGAGGGGCATGCCGGCGTGTCCGATGTCCTCGGCCGCCTTGCGCCGGCTGACGAGTGCTTCCTTGTCTCGGACGAGTTCGGCGTCGTTGCGGCGGCGGATCACGACGGGCCGATGGCTCGCGAGCTCGCGACGTGCTACGCCAAGCTGCTCGCCACCGCCAAACCCGACCGCATGGGCCAGGCGCTCGGACGCCACCGGGCATAGCTTCGCCTGCCTCTTCGCACGCGACGCCTACACCAAAAACCCACGGCTGTGTATTCTCGATGGCACGCCTCCGAAAAAGGGGGCGTCACCACATCTGCTCCGCACGCTCCCTTCACGATGGACGGCATTAACGCCGCCAAGCGCGGCTCGCCCTGGCCCGGACGTGCCGTGCGGCGATCAGGTGCGCGCTCGCCTTGTGCGGCGCGGGGGACGGAAGAGGCGGGTGAGCAGTGAGAGCATCGCGTGTTGCGTGTGCAGGCCTTGGCCTCGTTCTTTCGTGCACGATGGTCGCCGGCGTGCTTTCCGGATGCTCCTCCGCGCTTGCCGGCGGCACGTCTCGTCCGACGTCCCAAGAGGCGCTCTCTGCTCCTGAGGCTGGATGGAGCGCGCTCTCTGACGGCGCCGTGCCGGATATCCAGGGCACCTCCTCGACCCAGGATGCGCTTCAGGCCTCCGAACGCCTCGCTGCGGGCTCCTCCGATTGCCTATCCTCGGTGGATGGGAAGACGTCCTCGTCGAGCGGCTCCGACCTCAGCGATCCGCCCTCCTCGAGCCGGGCGAACGCGCCACGCTCGTCGGCTGTCGCCTCGTCTGCGATGGTGCATCCTGTGTCCTCATCGTCAGATGCGGACAACCTGAGCTCGCAGGGCGACTCCCCCTATCGCGACGGCACGTACTACGCGAGCGGCGAGGGCAAGTTCGGCGAGCTCCCCGTCGTCGTCATCATCAAGGACGGCGTCATCACGCGCATCAGCCTGGGCGCCAACGAAGAGTCGGTCGTCATGGTCGAGCGCGTGCGTTCCGAGCTCGTCGAGCAGATCATCGAGACGCAGTCGACCGACGTCGACGTCATTGCCGGCGCCACCGTCACGAGCGAGGCGCTCATCTCCGCGGTGAACGAGGCCCTCGCGCGCGCCAGTAAGTAGCGGTCCTGGCCCTCAGGTCCCGGCTGCGCTTCGTGCCCCGCGCCTCGCAGGCGTATGATGGACGGGCTCGTGCCACCCATTGGCGCCGTCTTCGAGGAGGCCTTACATGGCGCGCATCTATGTCGTCGAGGACGACCCCACCATCTGCGGCGAACTCACGCGCCTGCTGCAGCGCAATGGCCACATGACGACGAGCGCGACGCGCTTCGACCACCTCGTCGACGACATCGTTGCGGCGGCCCCCGACCTCGTGCTGCTCGACCTCTCGCTGCCGGGCACGGACGGCCAGTACGTCTGCCGCGAGCTGCGCCAGGTCTCGAGCGTGCCGGTTATCGTCGTCACGAGCCGCACGACGGACCTCGACGAGCTCATGGCCATGACGATGGGCGCCGACGACTTCGTGAGCAAGCCTTACAACGGCCAGGTGCTCATGGCCCACATTGACGCGCTGCTGCGCCGAGTGCAGGGCGCCCAGGAGCAGGGGCGCGTCCTCGAGCACAACGGCGTCTCGCTTGACCTGGCTCGCTCGCAGGCCACGTGCACGAAGGGCCCGCGCGCTGGTGCCTCTGTCGAGCTCACGAAGAACGAGCTGCGCATCCTTGCCATGCTCATGCGCCACGCGGGGCGGATCGTCTCGCGCGAGGACCTGATGTGCGAGCTTTGGAACTCCGACGCCTTCATCGATGACAACACGCTGACCGTGAACGTGAACCGCCTGCGTTCGACGCTGGGCGGCATCGGCGTGACGGACTACCTGACGACGCACCGCGGCCTGGGCTACTCCGTATGAGCCCGCTGAGCTGGCTGCGCGGTCGGGCCATCCCCATCGTCGTGTGCCTGGCGGGGCTGGCGGCCCTCTACGTCATGCTGCGCATGGTGGCGCTGGGCGCGGAGCTCGCGCTGCTGATCACGCTGACGGTGCTGCTGTTCTTCGTCGTGGCGGCCGCGCTCGACTTTGTGCATGACCATGCGTTCTGGCGCTCTATGCGCAGCGTGGCAAACGGCGAGGGGCCGGACGTTCTCGTGAAGGCCGACAACGTCGAGCGGCCCGACTCTCCGCATGCCCAGATCGCCGCTGACGCCCTGGAGGCCGTGACGCACGCGGCGAACGCTGAGGTGGCAAACGCGCGCCGGCGGGAGACGGAGCACCGCGAGTTCGTTGAGGCGTGGGTGCACGAGGTCAAGACTCCGCTTGCTGCCGCGGAGCTCCTCATCGAGAACGCGCGCGAGCAGGGTGGGGGAGATCCCGACAGCGTGAGGCTGATGCGCTCCCTGTCGCGCGAGCTCGCCCGCATCGACGGCTTCGTGGAGCAGGCGCTGTTCTTTGCGCGGGCCACGGCCGTCGATCGCGACTATCTCGTGCGCTCCTGCGAGCTGCACGGCATGGTGGGCGACGCGGTGAAGAGCCGGGCGCATGCGCTCATCGAGGCGGGCGTTGCCGTCGAGATGGAGGGTCTCGAGCACGAGGTGTTTGCCGATCCCAAGTGGATGGGCTTCGTCTTGGGGCAGCTCATCGACAACGCCATCAAGTATCGGCGCGCCTCTGGGTCGGTGGGCGACCTTGCCGAGCGCCCGCGCCTGCTTTTCAAGGGAGCCTCCCACGACGAGGGCCGCGCGACGGAGCGCGTCACGCTCACGGTGCGCGACAACGGCTGCGGCATATCGGCGGCCGACATCGGGCGCGTGTTCGACAAGGGCTTTACCGGCGAGAACGGCCGTACGCACGCCAAGTCGACCGGCATCGGTCTCTACCTCGTGCGCCAGCTCTGCGAGAAGATGGGCCTCACCGTGGAGGCGTCGAGCGCCCCGGGCGCCTGGACGGCCATCGACATCACGTTCCCCACAAACCGTATGCAGCTGTTCGAATAGGGCGCCGGCCCCTCTGCCGGGTTGCTTTCACATGGTGTATCATGGAGCCAACGCCGCCCCTTGCGAGGGGTTGGAAGCCGGAGCCGGATTACCCGTGTTTCACGGGGCCCGGCTCCGACGTCTTTATAGCCTTGCTTGTAGAATGGCCAGCTTTTCCGAGATCTTTGCCCAATTATTCTCTGCGCATATGAGCCCAGTCTTTCCTTCGAGCTCGATTTCGGCAAATGCCCCGAGAATCTGGTCAGGAACCCAGAGCGTTTCGTCGTCAGAGCCCCTGCGGTGATCAATCTCAATTTCAGAGACAGCTCCGCTTCTGCGCAGCGAGAGAAGCAGCTCGATGTCGCGGCTGTCATTGAGTCTGCCGCGGCTCTCGAGAATCAGAAGGGATATCCCCTTCGTCTCAAGTGCGGGCAGAAGAACCTCAAGGCATTTCCTGCGACCCCGTTCCTGTTTCTTGCCGGGCAGGTCATTTGCCACGATGAGTGTATGAAGCATGGGAAGACGAGAGAGTGCCTGGATGGATTGCCGCTTGAGTCGAGCATCCATATCCATCCAATGCAGCTTGCTCGCCCCCTTTGGCTTGATGCGTTCGAACTCAGCCAGATCAAGCTCATAGCCAGGCTCGGGCCAGCTGGCTGCCAGCAGGTACGATGGCGGGCTGAGCGACATGCGGATGCTTTCGTCACCCCAAGCGGTAGGTTCGGTCAACTTTCCTCCCCACATGTTGAAATGCGTTCCATAGTAGGGAGGCAAGGGCGCTGGCGCAACGCCTTCTTGCTCGCGCCCTTACCTTTCACGTTCGTAAGCGAGACGCAAGCGCAATCGATGGTCTTGCGCCGGGCTCTCCGGCATCCTTATGCTCATACCGAAACGCGTGAGAAAGGAATGCCAGCCATGCCAGCGGTTCTCGAGGTCATCAACGTCGACAAGGCATACGGGAGTGGGAGGGGCCGCGCGACCGGCGGCTCGTCCGACAGCGTGACCCACGCGCTCAACGGCGTCTCCCTGCGCGTCGAGCAGGGCGACTACCTCGGCATCATGGGCCCGTCGGGGTCGGGCAAGTCGACGCTGCTCAACTGCATCTCCACGATCGATCGTCCCACGAGCGGCCAGATCCTCATCAACGGCACGGACGTCGCCCGCATGTCCGCCCGCGCCTCGGCCGACTTCCGCCGCGAGCAGCTCGGCTTCGTCTTCCAGGACGCCAACCTGCTCGACACGCTCACCTGCCGCGAGAACATCGCGCTGCCGCTGTCCATCGGCCGCGTCCCCGCGCGCCAGATTCGCGAGCGCGTCGAGGCCATCGCCGCGACGCTCGGCATCGAGCAGGTGCTCGACAAGTATCCCTACCAGGTCTCGGGCGGCCAGGCCCAGCGCGTCGCCGCGGCCCGTGCCATCGTGACGGATCCCAAGCTCGTGCTTGCCGACGAGCCCACGGGCGCTCTGGACTCCAAGAACGCCAAGCTGCTGCTCGAGTGCTTCGACATGCTGAACGCCAAGCTCGGCGCCACGATCGTCATGGTGACGCACGACTCGTTCGCCGCAAGCTACTGCCGTCGCGTTGTGTTCATCCGTGATGGCCGCGTGTTCACGGAGGTCGTCCGCGGCCAGGCGACGCGCAAGGAGTTCTTCGACCGCATCATGGAGGTCGTGGCGATGATCGGCGGTGACGGCGCCGATGCTCTTTAAGCTTGCCTGGGGCAACGTCCGCCGCTCGTTTCGTGACTTTGCCATCTACTTCGTCACGCTCGTGCTGGGCGTGGCTGTGTTCTACGCGTTCAATACAATCTCCGACCAGGCGGACTTCCTCTCGCTCGAGTCCACGAGCGAGATGATCAAGGGCCTGGCGGGCATCCTGTCGGGCGTGACGATCTTCCTCGCCATCGTGCTCGGCTTCCTCATGGTGTACGCCAACAACTACCTCGTGCGTCGTCGCAAGCGCGAGCTCGGTCTCTACCAGGTGCTCGGCATGCGCCCGGGCCAGGTGGCGCGTGTGCTGACGCTCGAGACGCTCATCGCCTCCGTCGCGTCCTTCGTCGTGGGCATCGTCGTGGGCCTCATCCTGGCGCAGCTGCTTGTGTTCGTGACGGCGGCGCTGTTCCAGGACCACGTGACGTACTTCGCGTTTCGCTTCTCTCCGAGCGCCCTTGGGCTGACGCTGGGCTGCTTCGTCGTCATCTTCGCGGTCATGCTCGTCATGAACCTGTTCACGCTGCGCCGCTCCAAGCTCATCGACCTCATGGGAGCCGATCGCGTCAACGAGGCCATCAAGGTGCGCAGCGTGCCGGTCATGGCCGTCGTGTTCGTCGTGGGCCTCGCCCTCATTGTCTGGTCGTACGTGCGCCTGCTGCGCGACGGCCTGCCTATCACAGATGCTAGCTCGGACGCCGGCACGCAGTTCACGATCACGACCGTCATGGTCGTCGTCGGCACGATCCTGTTCTTCTATGCGGTAAGCGGCTTTCTGCTCAAGGCGACCCAGGCCGCCCGGGGCTTTTACTGGCGCGACCTCAACGCCTTCACGATGCGCGAGCTCAACGCCAAGATCAACACGACGTCGATCTCGATGGCCGTTATCTCGATGGTGCTATTCCTTGCCATTACGAGCGTGACGGGCGGCCTGTCCATCTGCACGACGCTCATGGACAGCATGGAGTCCCACACGCCCTACGACGCGAGCATCTCGAGCGTCTACTACGAGCCTGATATCGTGCCCGAGGGGACGATTAACCCCGAGGGCAAGCCCGAGGCGGCGCCTACCGAGCCCGTTGACCTGGCGAAGGCTGTGGCGGAGCAGGGCGTGGACCTCTCGAGCGTCGTGGCGAAGATGGCGCAGGTTGACATCTACTCGTCGGAGAACCTTGTTGAGCCGGGGATGCTGACGGTGCAGTGGATGATGCGGGTGAGCGGTGCGTCGCTGGCGGGCCAGACCCCGGAAGAGGTGGGCGACGGCACGAGCGACTACGACGACGGCCGGCCGATGCTGCTCATGGGCCAGACGCAATACAACGAGATGCGCGCGCTGCAGGGTCTCGAGCCCGTCGACCTAGGCGAGGACGGCTGCTTGTTCTCGACGGACAGTGGCGAGTCTCTGGCGGACTTCTTCCGCGCGGCGGTGCGTGCTGGCGCACGGCCCGTCGTAGCAGGACGCGAGCTGCACCCCGTGGGTGATGGCGTCGTTTCGGGCGCGGAGGCGTGCTTCATGACGAGCTCGATGGGCATGAACGGCGGCACGCTCATCGTGCCTGATGACATCGCCAGGCAGGGGCTTCCTTATGGCAGCTACCTCAACCTCATGTATGCGGACGGCGTCTCGGAGGAGCAGGCCGAGGCGGTGCTCAGCGAGGTGCAGGCTGACTATTCAACGCGGCTCTACAACGACGAGGGCGTGGACGTGGGCCGCATGAACATCCTGGTGTCGAGGGCCGATGCCTACGAGACGACGAACTCGACGTCGGGCCTTGTGAGCTACCTGGCCATCTACATCGGCTTCGTGCTCGTGATCGCGTGCGCCGCCATCCTGGCGATCCAGCAGCTCTCCGGGGCGAGCGACGCGACGGGCCGCTACCGGCTGCTCGGCGAGCTTGGTTGTCCCGAGCGGCTCATGTATCGCGCGCTGCTGCGCCAGACGCTGCTGTACTTCGTGGCGCCGCTGCTCGTGGCGCTGGCCCACTCCGTCGTGGCGCTGCACGTGGTGACCGACGTCGTGGCGCTGTTCGGCCACATGGACATCACGACGCCGGCGCTGATGTCGGGTGGTGCGTTCGTGCTCGTGTACGGAGGCTACCTGCTCGTGACGTACCGCGTCTCGCGTGGTGTCGTGCGAGCCGGCGTTGCCCAGAGGGCACTGCGCCGCGAGTAGCGAGGCATAGCGAGTGACCTGCGGGCCGGGCGCTTCCGAGGTTGGGGCGCCCGGTTTCGTTTTTTGCGGGATGGGGCGTGCGAGCCCAGGCCCTCCTCTGGAGTAGGTGGCCCCGATTTTCGGTTGTGCCAGGTTTTGCAAAATGGGGGTCTGAGAACGGGCGCGATTTGCGGCTATGCAAGGTTTGCGGGCCTGGTTATGCCTCGCAGGCTTGGGGCGCCTCGAGAAACCCGCAGGTAGGAGGGTTGTGCGTAGCGTAGGTCTTCCGCCCTGCGCACGAGGGCTCCGCACAAACCTCGCACAACCGTAATCCGCGCCCATTTTTAGACCAGACTTTTGCAAGACCTAGCACACCCGAAAAAACTGGCCAGACTTCAGACGCTGAGAGGCCGCTTTTGCTTACACGGTGATGACGTGGAGGAGGAAGAAGACGAATAGGTTCTGGGTATCATAGGGAGGCTTTTGTGCCGGTGGGAGCTGGCAGGGCCTCTTTTCGGCGACAAAGCTGCAGGTTGATGGGTGCTCGGTCCGTGCTGATCGATGCGCCCAGGCTGGACTCCGAGCTCTCGCGCCCGCTCCCTGGCGTCCGCATCGCCCGAGGTCTCCGAGACGCCGAGGAGGTTGTCATGAGCACGGCAATCGAACCAGTGCACATCGAGGGAAGGCTCAGCTCATCGGCAGCCCGCGTGCCTGAGGAGATCGGGGGCTGCACCGGCATCGTCGTGCGCGGCCACCGCATCCGCTCGTTCGCCTACTCCACCGACGTCGCCGTCATCCACAACACGAATGCCGATGCCATACTCGCGGTGTATCCCTTCACGGGGCACCCCATGATCACGCAGGCTATCCTCTCTGTCGCGAAGGCCCCGGTGTTCACCGGTGTTGGCGGCGGTACGACTACGGGCCAGCGCGTCGTCGAGCTGGCGATGTTTGCCGAGATGCAGGGGGTCATGGGCGTCGTGCTAAACGCGCCGTCGACGGTTGAGACCGTGCAGCACGTGGCGACGATCGTCGACATTCCCGTCATGGCGACCATTACTCAGTGGGACGACATCGCCCGGGCGAAGATCGAGGCGGGCGCGCGCATCATCAACGTGGCCGCGGCCCGCGAGACGCCCGATGTTGTGCGGCAGATTCGCGAGGAGTACCCCGACCTGCCTGTCGTGGCGACGGGCGGTACGAAGCCATCGTCCATCCTGAGCACGATCGAGGCCGGCGCGAATGCCCTGTCCTGGACGCCGCCGTCGGCTCAAGAGCTCCAGGGCGCCATGATGGATCGCTACCGCGACGATCCCGAGTTCACTTCCGGCGGGGCGCACGGTGGCGAGGAGGCCGCGGGCTCCGTCTCCGCCGTCCATCCCGTCACGAAGCTAAGTTCTTGGCTCGCCTCCAAAGGCATGTAACCCCTGGGGCGACGGGGCAGGCCATCTGCTGCGTTAATCGGCGGCTTACGTATGTCCAATACGCTGCGCCGCCGATTGCCTTGCATCTGGCCCACCCCGTCGCCCCAGGGGCGGTCGCTTCTCATCGCGGCACCCCATCTGCTGCGTTGGGCCCGGGCTTGCATCTGGGGCACCGTGACGCGCCCGGCCGGCGGCTCTGGCTCGCATGGCACCTGACGCGCTGATCCTCGGCTCACGCAGTAAATACGCTTCACCTTGGCCCGCCTTGCATCTGCCGTGCCGCGGCCTCGCAGGGGCGAAGGTTTTGCGGGCCATCTGCTGCGTTAATTCGCGCGTGTCGCCGCCGGCCAAGCGAGGTCGGTGTCCCCTGCCTCTTTGTGACGCCACGGCGTGTCCGGGCCTCATCGATTGTGCGCGCCGGGCGGGTTGGGGTACGATTGCCGGCGCCGAGCGGGCCGAGGGTCCGCCCTTGAGCGGGGGAGATGCTGCTGCGGTCCATGCGTGCGTTGCGGGGCAATCACACGCACCGCGCCGGCGGCCCGGAACGCGTGACGTGGCGAGCGCGGACCTGTCAATGCGACTCCTTGCCCCGCGATAGCGCGAGAGCTGCTCCCGATGGACTTCCTGCATATCCTTTCCCAGATGCTCGTGCTGTGCGTTCCGATCGCCGTCGGCTTCGTGGCGCGCAAGCTCGACTTTCTGAGCGACGAGCTCGGCAGCGCCATCTCGCGCCTCGTCCTTAACGTCACGCTGCCGTGCCTGCTCATCGCCTCGGTCGGCTCGACCGGCGAGCTTCCCAACCCGTCCACCGTGCTCGCGCTTGTTGGCGTGGGCACGCTTGGCTATCTCATCGCCATCGCCGTCGCGTATCTGGCGCCGCTGCTCATGCGCGCCCCGCAGGCGGAGGCGGGCGCGTATCGCTTTATGATCACGTTTGGCAACGTGGGCTTCATCGGATATCCGGTCGTCTCAGCGATATTTGGACCACAGGCGCTCATTTACGCCGCCATCGCCAATATCCCGTGCAACCTGTTCATGTATTCGCTGGGCATCGCCATGGTGCGCGGCGGAGGCGAGGGCACGCGCCGGCTCCCGCTGAAGAGGCGACTGCTCCGCATGGCAAAGGACGTCGTCAACCCGACGTTTGTCTCGAGCGTCGTGCTGCTTGTGCTCGTGTTGCTGGGCGTCAACAGCCTGGGGATTCTCGGCGATGGCCTCGAGGTCGTTGGCAACTTTACGACGCCCGCGGCCCTGCTTGTCGTCGGCTCGTCGCTGGCCCAGTACGACCCGCGCTCCATCTTCACCAACTGGCGCGCCTACGTGACGGCGGCGTGCCGCCTGCTTGTCGTGCCGCTGGCGATGCTCGTGGCGCTGGGCCCGCTGCTGACCGACGATCTCGCCCGCGGCGTCCTCATCGTGAGCTGTGCTATGCCGGTTGCGAGCAACGGCGTCCTGTTCTGCCTGCTCTACGGTGCCGACGTCAAGCCGATGATGCAGGGCACGTTCATCTCGATAGCCGCCTCCGTCGCCACGATCCCCCTCGTCGCGATGCTCGTGTAGCTGCGCGGGATTTCTCGGAGGACGCATTCGGGCCGAAGGGATGATCTGCACCTTTAGGGCCCTTTCGTGGCCAAGAATGTCCCCCGTGAACGCCCCTATTCGAAAGACGTCACTAGCTAGGCTTGAACTTCTTGAAGGATCTTAATCGCATCCATCCTTTCGTGATCCGTTCCCTCACTTTTCTGTAGGCTGTTACATTTCGGGCTCGCTACTTCCTCAAGCAGCCCCATGCACGACTCGCTTTCTTGTCCGTCTAGCTTTCGTCGGCTTTCAAAGCCCGCAGACTTCGGCTGCGCAGGTGGTTCGGTTTCGCGACCCACTTCTCGCGCCACGAAAAAAGGGGCCGCCCGCCACCTTCGGCAGACGGCCCCGCGTGGTTCACGCTATCTCGGACGCCTTACTCGGCTGCGGGGGCCAGGCCCACGCTCGCCAGGTCGGTGTTGATCGTGTCGGCCATGATGTAGCCGAACGCCATCGCCGCGTCGAAGCCCATCTTGTAGTTGGCGCCGTCCTTCTCCTCGACGGAACCGCACACGTCGCCGGCGGCGTACAGACAGCCGATGATGGAGCCGTCCTCACGCAGCACGTGCGTGGCCGTGTCGATGGCCAGGCCGCCCGTCGTCAGATAGAACGTCGGTAGCACCTTGATGGCGTAGATGCCGTCGCGCGTCTCGATGTAGGGCACGCGCTTACGGCCCCACTCGTCAGGCTCGCCGGTGAGTGCCACCTGGTTGTTCTTCTCGATCGTCGCCACGAGGTTCGGCAGGTTGAGCTCCTCGGCCGCCTGCTCGACCGTGTCGAAGTGCTGTACGAGGCCGCGGTCGAAGATGGCCGCGTACGTGTCGAACGCATACGTGTCGTTCTTCTTTGTCGTGACGGCGGCCGCCTCGTCGAAGATGTGATAGAACGTCGCCTCGTTGGCCGGATCCATGAGCGCGCGGGCTTGCATGCCGTGGTTGTCGCTCGTGATGTTGCCGAACTGGTCGCCGTTGACGTTCACCATGATGCCGGGCGTGGTCTGGTACAGGAACGCCAGCTCAAAGAACGAGCCGTCGCTGCCGTCGCTCGACAGGAACGCGCCGAGGTCGCGGTCCATGCACTCGGTGTAGCCGCCTACGGAGATGCCCAGCTCGATGCCGTCGCCCGTCGAGCACGGCGAGCAGTTGAACGTGTAGTCGGCGTACTTGGGGCTGTACTTGGCGAGCATCTCCTTGCTGGCGCCGTAGCCGCCCGTGGCGAGCACGGTGGCGTTGGCCCCGACCGTCCACGTCGAGCCGTCCTTGCCCTCGGCCGTCACGCCGATGACGACGCCGTCCTCGCGCTGCGTGATGCCCGTGACCTTCGTGCCGTAGATGATCTGGCCGCCGAGCGCGCCCACGCGGTCGACGAGGAACTCCATCGCGTAGCCGCAGCCGCCCTCGTAGCAGCCGGGGGCGAGGTAGGGCGTGATGCCGTACGCCTTGTTGACGCCCATCGTGTAGAAGCCGACGCCGATGGAGTGCAGCCAGTCAACGAGCTTGCCCGACGTGTGGTACATGGCCGTCTGGAAGGGCATGGCCCCGTTGTAGATGTCGTGCTCGGGGTTCACGTAGTTGGCGAGCAGGGCGAGCATGGCGTCGACGTTGAACATCGGGTTGTCGTCGAAGCGGCCCAGGGCGTAGTTGGCCTGGAGCTGCGAGCCGGCAGCCGCAACGCCGCCGTACGTCATGCCCATGGAGCCGCCGGGGATGTCCTGCTTCTCGAACAGCATGACGCTGTAACCCATCTCGAGCAGGCGCGCTGCGCAGATGAGGCCCGACGTGCCAGCGCCCACGATGACGACGTCGCAGACGGCCTCCTGAGGCGTTCCGCCGGACGGCGCGGAAACCTCGGCGGCAAAGTCTTTCGAGGAGTCGCCGCCGGCCATGTCGATGGCGTCCTTAACGGCGCGCTTGATGGCCATGGACGTCAGCGTGGCGCCGGTCATGGCGTCGACGTTGACGCTCTGGGCCTCGACGATCTTGGCGGGCAGCTGCTCGCACGGATACGTGCCGACGCCGACGGTCTCGTCGTTGCGCAGGCAGCGGCACGAGGCGATGGCGCCGCCGGCAAACGTCGTCTCCATGTAGATATAGTTCTCGTGGCCAAGGGCCTTCGTGACGTACTTGCCGTCCTGGACGCCCTGCCCCTTTGCGCCCGCCTCGACCTTGGCGTCGGCGGAGGCGTCTTTGGTGGAGCTGGCGGCCTTCTCGCCGGCGAGCGCCGTGGCGCCCATAGCGGCGAAGCTTGCCCCGGCAGCGACGGCGCCGGCAGCCTTCACGAAGTTCCTGCGATCCATATCAAGAGCCATGCGAGCCTCCTTGTCCCGGTCGTCCCTTCGACCGGCTCGATTGCGATGCGCGGGCGACGTGTCAGACCGCCGTATGGCAGGCGGCGCATCCTGGCATAGCGCCTCATTCCTTTATCGCACGAATGGCTGGCGGCCGCATCACCGAAAGCTGGTTAGCGAGTCGGGGAAATCGAGTATGGTGGCTCTGACCTGCCCGTTTTCGACAATCTCGAAAATGGTTCCCGAAAGGGGTTACGCCGCGTGCCCAGCTGGGCTCTCGAGACCCTCGGCGCTGCCGTTCGCTCGGTCTCGCCCCCGAGCGGCCTCGCCGCTCTCCGCAAGCCCGTCCGTGCGCGGCGCCCCGTTGCGATGGGCGACGAAGTGGGCGATCACCGGCGTCAGAAACGTCGTCGCGAACATGGCCATGGCAAGCTGGCTGATGGCCCCGTCCACGTAGGGGAGATACACGGCGGAGCTGGCGGCCGCCATCGTGTGGAACGACACGGCAATGCCGGCGACGGAGCAGGTGGCGATGCCCACGTGGCCGGGGCGGTGCAGCGCGAGGCGCTCAAACGCGTAGAGGGGGATGGCCGACAGCGCATAGAACGCGACGACGAGGCCCACGCCCTGCACGAGCTGCCCGGCGGCCGTTCCCAGGTCGACGAGCGAGCCGAACTGGAAGCCGAAGAACGGGATGATGCACGAGCTACCGCCCTTGAACATCTCCCGGAAGCGGGCGTCTGCGTTGCCGAGCGCCAGCCCAAGCGCGAGGGGGATGCACGTCGAGGCGAGCCCCATCCAGTCGACGCCGGCCCCGCTCGTTCCGCTGAGCAGCAGCAGGGGCAGCGCGGGCATTGAGACGAGCATGAACACGCCGAACATCGCGTACTCGGCGACGCCCCCGTACGGCTTGACCGTCGCGAGGAACAGCACGGCGTTGCAGGAGGTGATGGCCACCGTGAACGCCAGGAAGCTCACGCCGCCCACGCCGTCGAGGCCGAACAGCGCGAAGTACAGGGCCGCCAGCGCGTAGGCGACGACCATCTTGAACGCGAGCGTGGGCAGGATGCTGCGCAGGACGGGCCGGATCTGCCCCAGGGCGAGCTGCGTCCCGGTGAAGAACAGCATCATGCCGACGCACACCTGCATGCCCTCGGACGTGAACAGCATCTGCGTCGGGTTGCCCACCTGCAGGACCTGAGGGCAGAACGTGTGGATGAGCGCGCCGATGAGCGTGGGGACGAGCATCGTGCCGGCGGGGATCTTCTGGATGGCGTCGTAGAGCTTCATGGGCACCTTTTGATGGGGGGCGGAATCGTGCGGCCCGTATAGTACGACGGGTTTGGGACGGCGAACTGCGCGTTTCACCTGCTGATCCGATCCCCTCGAAACGACCGGGGTTCGGGCCCGCCGCCGCCCGACCGGATGCGACATTGCGCCACGGGCGTTCCCAATCTGTGGGCGACCAGCGCCTCAGTTGCGTACAATGGAGAGCTATTACATACAGCGCGGGTAGGGGGCAGTGCGTGACGAATAGGGTGATCGGGGGAATAGAGCTGGCGCTGGGCTTCGGCCTGTCGCGGACGGTCATATCCAGCGCCTACGCCACGTCGTTCGGGGGCGGGGCCGAGCCGAGCGTCGGCTTCGTGTCGTCCACGGGCTTCGCGCTCGCGGCGAACGCCCTCGGCGTGCTCTGGGTGCTCGCGTCCATCTGGCTGAGCCTGCGCGGCGCTTCCGGAGCCCGGCCGGGTGCGAACGACCGCACGACCCTGGGCCACCCGCTGCTGCTCGTGACGTATGCGGCGAGCCTCGTGCTGGCGCTGGGGTTCGTGCTGGGCCTGACGGGCGCCCTTGCCGCGCTGCCGGGCCCCGTGAGCTTCGCGCTGCGCACGGTGCTGTACGCGGTCGGCTCGGCGTCGCTGACGCTGGCGTGGTTCGTGCCGTTCGCTCGCATGGCCGAGGCGAGCCTTGCCGTGCGCTGCGTCATCGCGGGATACCTCGCGCAGGCGGCGCTGTACCTCGGGATGTCGTTCCTCGGAGGGTGGGCCGCCTTTGTCGCCTGCATTTTGGCGTTGGCGCTCTCGTGCGCCCTGATGGGGGACGCGCTGCGTCGGGGCGTCTTCTCCGCGGCTCCCGTTGACGGGGGAAGCGGTCGCACCGCCGCGTATCGGCAGCGCCGCCGCTCGCTGCGCTCGGCGCTCATCCCGCTGGTCAGCTCGTTCACCTGCGTTTTCATCCTGACGATCGTCGTGAGCCTGATGCACACGTCCGTCATCGGCAACGAGCTCGAGCCGGTGCTCGGCGCTGTTCCCATGGCCGAGGCGCACGCGCTGGCCACGGCGATCTTCGTGCCCGTGATGGCCCTGCGCCGCCGCGTGCCCGACACGACGCTTGTCTACCGCGTGCTGTTTCCCGTCATGCTGGTGGCGCTCTCCCTGCTGCCGTTCGTCTCCGAGGCCCTCGGCACGCTGTCGGGCCTGGCGATGGTCGTGTGCTACGACATCGTGGGTATCGCGTTCGTGCTGCTGCTCGTGGAGGTCTCGCAGGCGCGCCGTGACGTGCCGCCTGCGGCGCTCATCGGCGTCTATCAGGTCGGGACGGAGGCGTCCGTGGCGGTGGGGCTCGTGCTGGGGCTGGGCATCAACCGCCTGGGCGCGCACGCCTCCGAGGCGTCGTACGTGACGATCCTGATGCTCGCCTGCATCTACCTGCTGTCCACGGTGCTCATGGTGCTGCTGCGGCGTCGGGGGAGTGTCTTGGATGCCGCCGGGCCGGACGACGACGCAGCCCTCGCTCCGCGCGAGGGGAACCGCTTCTCGCAGCGAACGCGGGGCGGGGACGACGCTGGCGCCCCACCGGTCGGCGGCGCGGCCGCGGGCGAACCTGCTGCCCGCGACGATGCCGCCCGTGCCGCCTGGCCCGATGGCGAGGCGGGGGCTTCCGGGCCCGATGGGACCGCCGATGGCGCGCGTGTCTCGGCGCACCCCACGCCCGGGGAGCACGCCGAGCAGCAGAGCGTGCGCGAGCAGGTGAGCGCCCGCGTCGAGCTCTTCGCCCGCGAGAAGGGGCTCACGCCGCGCGAGGCGCAGGTGCTCGTCCAGCTGGCGCGCGGGCGCAGCGCCCCCGCGCTCGCGGCGGACCTGGGCATCACGGAGAACACGGCGTGGGCGCACATCAAGCGCATCTACATGAAGCTCGACGTCCACGGCCGGCAGGAGCTCATCGACCTGGTGGAGCGCGAGGTCATCTCGCCCGCCGGGGACGAGGGGTGAGCCGGGGCCTACCCGAAGACCTTGACCGCCTGCTTTGCTATGCGCTCGCCGTAGAGGTGAAACCACGCGCGGTAGTCATCGAGGTGCTCGCGGATGGCGACGGGGCCGAGGTGGATGACCGGCCTGCCCCACGCCATCCCTCCCGAGTACGTCATCATGCCGTAGACGAGCAGCTGGTCGAGGATCGTGCGGATGCCGAGGTCGCCCCCGCCCTGCACCCAGTTCGCCGTTGCGAACGCGCCGCCGAGCTTGCCCGCGAGCTCGAGGCCGTGCGTGCCCGACTGCATCCACTCGGCCATGGGGGAGGCCACGGTCGCCGCGTAGATGGGCGTGCCGAAGACGAGGCACTGGCTCGCCTTGGCCCACTCCTCGTCGACGGCCTCGATGGGAAACGTTCGCGCCTGCACGCCCTCGACGGCGTTCATGCCGGTCACGATCTCGCCGGCCATCTCGGCTGTCGTGCCCGTCTTGGAGTAGTAGATGACCGATGCCTGTATCACGATGAGCCTCCTCATGCGGTTAGCCTAGGCGAACGGCGCGTCATCCCTAAGGCACCCCGCTTCGTACGAGAGAACCCGACCGCCGCTCGTGCGTGGCGATCGGGTCCTCTTCCGTTGTGCGCGTTTCTGGCGTGAAGGCCTGCGCGGCCCCCCTAGGGGTGTGCAGGCCGGCCGGCGCTTAGCAGCAGCCGCAGCCCTTGTCCTCGGCCGGCTTGGCCTCGGAGCAGCCGCACCCGCAGCCGGGCGTGAGCTCCTTGGGGAAGATGGCGATGCAGCGGGCCGTGAAGCCGACGCCGTTCGTGACGTTGGGCCAGGTGCACGAGATGATGGCGCCCGCCGGCGGCACCTTGTCGAGGTTCTTCATGACCTCGATCTGGTAGTGGTCCTGCTGCAGCACGTAGAGCTCGCCGGCCCAGCCGTGGCCCGCGCCGGGCGCGTCGGTGTCCGTGGGCTCGTGGCCGATGGCCGTGACCTTGCGGTCCTCGATGAGCAGCTTGAGCGCGTCGAGGCTCCAGCCCGGGTAGTGGGGGTTGCCGTCGGCGTCGTTGTTCTCGTAGTCGTCGGCGTGGTCGACGGACCAGTCGCTGCGCATCGCGACGAAGGAGCCGGCGGGAATCTTGCCGTACTTCGCCTCGAACTCCTCGATGTCGGCCACCGTGAGCTCGTAGTCGGCGTTGGCGCGCACCTTGTCGGCGACGTTGATGACGAACAGCGGCATGAGCGTGTCGCGCACGGACACCTCGTTGAGCGGACGGCCGCCCGGCACGAAGTGCAGCGGGGCGTCGATGTGCGTGCCGTACTGGCTCACGATGTAGTAGGCGTCAGCCTTGCAGCCGTCCGAGTAGTTGAGCGGCTGCGCCACCTGGTGGAACGGCTCGAAGCCGACCCAGTGCGGCGTCTGGGGCGAAACCTCGTGGGACAGCTCGACCCACGCGAAGTCGTCGCCGCGCAGCTTCTCGACGAACTTCACGAGGCGATTTGCGGGCGTGGGCTTGTCCTCATCACAGCAGGCCATGGGATGCCTCCTCGTCTGGGCCTCGGGGACGGCGATCGCCGCGGGCCGCTGGTCGCGAGCTGGATCGGGCGGCCGGTGACTGGGCGATGCCGCGCCGGGGCGCGTACATTGCAGGTACTACGGAAATGTAGCGATGCGGCTGGGCGCCGGGTGGCAAGCCGAGCCTATTTAACCGGGGGGAAACAAGAAAACCGCCGAGTTGCTGCGGAGTACGTGTGGCTGCCCGGGGCTCGCTGCGGGGGCGTCGCTCCCTATATCCCGTTGACGACGCAGGTGGGGCGCTCGCCTCGCTTGATGCGCCCGACGTTCTCCCACATGTGGATCTGCCCCCGGCGGAGGCTACCTGTCGTGATGCCGCCGACGTGCGGCGAGAACAGCACGCGCCCCGCTGCCTCGACCGGCAGGTTGACCAGCGGGTTGTCTGCCGTCACGGGCTCGGGCGCCACCGTGTCAAGCCCCGCGCCGGCGAGCCGTCCGGCCGCCAGCGCCTCCGCCAGCGCTGCGTTGTCCACGAGCTCGCCGCGGGCCGTGTTCACCAGGTAGGCGCCCGGGCGCATCTTCGCGAGGAAGGCGGCGTCCACCATGCCGGTCGTCTCGGGCGTCACGGCACAGTGCAGGCTCACGAAGTCGCAGGTGGCGAGCAGCTCGTCGAGCGGCAGGTACGTCACGCCGAGCTCGGCCTCGAGCGCGGCGTCCTTGCGTCCGTGCCCGCCGCCGTAGACGACGCGCGTCCCGAAGGCCCGCAGCCGCGAGGCGACGGCCTGTCCGATGCAGCCGAGTCCCACGAGGCCCACCGTGCAGTCGGCGAGGTCGGTGATGCCGCGGCGCATGCCGGCCATCTTGGCCTCCATCTGCCGGCCGTCACGTACGGCGGCGTCGCCGGACACGACGGAGCGCAGCAGGCCGAGCATGAGCAGAATGGTCTGCTCGGCGACGGCCCCGGCGTTCATGCCCTGGTTGTTGCACACGAAGACACCCCGCGCCGCTGCGGCCGCGCAGTCGATGCGGTCGAAGCCGACGCCCTCGGAGTTGATGAGCCGCAGCCGGGGCAGCCCCTCGATGAGCATGGCCGGCACGGACGCCACGACGTCGGAGAGGATGACGTCGGCGTCGGGCGCGGAGGCGAGCACGTCCTCGATCGATGCATCCCTCCCCAGGAACGCGCACCGCTCGGAGTCGAGCCACGGATTGCCGGGGAGGAGCCGGCGGTAGGCCGTCTCGTCGCCGAGGATGGCTATCGTGAGCGGGGTGGGCTGGCTTGCGGGCATGGCGGATCTCCTCTCTGAGGTGGTTTGCCGCCATGATAGGCCCGCGATGCGGCGCCGCGCCACGGGAGGCTTGCTCCTCGTAGTGCTTTTGGCGCCTGGCCGGCTCGCGGGGTTATCTCCCGAGGAGGGTTGCTGCACGCGCGCCGGCGTCCCGCGGCCAGGAACCGGGCTCGTGCACGCCGCCGCGGGCCCGCAGCTGCCGCGAGCCCCGCGCCGTCCAGCGAATCCGCAGGTGGCGGGTGCCCCTCTCTGCGCGGCCGCACCCGAGAGTGGTGCCCGCCCGTACACGAGCGGCATTCCTGGCCGCGAGGCGCCTCCCCGCGCGCAAAAAGGCCCGGGATTGCGCCTCTGCGAGCGCGATCCCGGGCCTTTCAGGCGCTGCCGAGATTTTTGGGGCTGTGAGCAGGGAGATACCCCCAGTGCGGTTGCGCGCCCTTAGAACGGGCTGCCGCCGCCGCAGAAGCCGTCGACGAAGTACATGCTGCGCACCTGGACGCCGCCGTTGGGGATGGAGTCGATGACGTAGCCATCGCCGATGTAGAGCGCCACGTGGTAGATGGAGCCGCCGCGCGCGTAGAACACGAGGTTGCCGGGCACGAGGCTGTCGGCGCCCACGATACCGCCCGCGCCTGCGACGGTGTTGTACTGCACGCCCGACTGGTGATAGAGGTAGTACCCGCAGTCGGCATACGCCTGCGACGTGAGCCCCGAGCAGTCCATGACGCTGTAGGGCGTCCCGATGTAGTTGTACGCCGCGCTCACGACGCCGGCCGGCTGGTAGCCGCTGCCGCCGCCTGACGAGCTGCCGGAGTCGTCGTAGCCGCCGTCGTCATACCCGCCATCGTCGTAATCGGAGCCGCCGCTGGCGTCGCCCGCGCCCGCGTCTGCCCCGCCGGTGGTCCCGGCGTCGCCGGTCCCCGCATCCCCGCCGGTCGTGCCCGCATCCCCGCCGCCCTGGTTCGTGGCGGCCTGCTGCTGGGCTGCTGCCTGGCGCGCGGCCTCCTCCTCGGCTGCCTGGCGCGCGGCCTCCTCCTCGGCTGCCCGACGCGCCGCCTCGGCCGCCGCCTGGATCTCGGCGTTGCGCTGGGCGATGAGCCCCTGCACCTCGCTGTCGAGGCTGGCTACGTAGCTCTCGGTCTCGGCAACCTGCGCGTTGAGCGTCTCGAGCTCGACGGCCTGCTGGGCCTGGAGCTCCTCCTGCTGGGCCTTCTGCTCCTGGAGGGCGTCCTGGTCGGCCTGCAGCGAGGCCTTGATGTCCTTGACGTTCTGGATGGCCTGAGCGTCGGCGTCGGACGTCTTGCCCGCGTAGAACACGCGGTTGACGAAATCGTCGAAGTTCGTGGCGCTCAGGATGACGTCGAGCATGCCCGTCGAGCCGGCGCGATAGCTGGCGTTCACGCGGTCCGCCAGCACGTCCTGCGCCTGCGCAAGCTCCGTCTGCTCCTCGTTGATGGAGACCTGCAGCTCGTCTATCTGCACGTTCGTGTTGTACAGGTCGGTCGACGTCTGGTCGTAGGCCGCCTGCGCGTCAAAGGCCTGGTCCTGCAGGATGGAGAGCTGGCCCTGCGCGGCCTCGTAGCGGCTCTGCGCGTCGGCCAGGGCTGCCTCCGTCGCTTCAGATGCCAGCGCCAAGCTTCGCAGGGCCATCGGCGCCAGAACGAGCCCGGCGGCGGCGCCCGCCAGACCGCGTGCGAACGAGCGGCGGCTCAAGAGCGCGTCTGTGAGGGCCGCGGCCTCCCCGCCTGTCGGAATATCCTGCTCGGTGCGGCCGCTGCTGGCCGGGTGCCTGTAAGTCATGAATGCCTCGCCCTGCGTCTGTGTTTGAGCTGCGTCGTTTTCCGTGCCTTCGGATGTCCCGGCGGTATGAAAGTCGCGGGACTCCCAAAGCGCAGAAGTCTCCCCATTCTACCCGTTGTCCGGGCGCCCCGGCCACGGGATCCGGGCCGGCCGGCCGCTTCGGCAGCAAAACGCCGCCTTTCACGAGGCCTTTTCTTGCGAGGTGTCATCTTTGTGGGCGGCCGGGCGCCTAAAAACTGCGAAAGTGCGCTTCTCTTGGAAACGCGCTGCACCGATCGGGCAGAAGTGCGCGTTTCTTCCGTGCGGCGAGGGCTCACGACGCCGGCTCGCGAAAACATGCCGATTCGCTACCTGCGGTTTTGCCGCGGCGAGGGGATCGCTGGGCGGTGATGGCGCCCCGCGAGGGCCAAGAGCCGCGCACTTCTGCTGGAAAAGTACAGCCGATGGCCAAGAGCCGCGCACTTTTGCCAAATCGGGGCCTGCGCGGGGCCTACGCACCTGCCGGAGAGCGCCCGCCAAGCCCCTGGGACCCCCGCCGCGCGCAAGACCTTGCCGCTCTGCGCGCCCCGCCCTGCCCTCCCGCCGCGCCGCGGGCCTTCCGACCCTTCGGGTCTTGCTGCCCCGCGAGCCCCTGCCGCCCGCCGCTCGCGCGAGGACCCGCTTCCTCGCAAGCTTCTCGGCTCCCTGGGGCCCTCGTCGCCGCCCGCCGCTCGCGCACGCAAAAAGCCCCGCCGCCCGGGGGAGGCGACGGGGCTCGTGGTCAGCGGGCCGTGCGGGGCGCCTCGGGGGAGAGCGGCCCCGCGCCCGCGTGATCATCGCAGGTGGCGCGTTCGGCCCGCAGGCCGCATGGCAAAGGCGCGCGCCCGGGCGCCGTTGAGCCCCGAGCGCGCGCCGTCAGGACGAGACCTTACGCGTCCCAGTTCTCCAGCGAGGAGGCGTGGCGGGCGCAGATGCGGCCCCACACCATGTTCTCGGCGTTGTTGCCGCCGGTGATGCCGTAGCTGTGATCCTGGAAGTTGCCGAAGCAGCCGGCCGCGTACAGGCGCGGGATCGGGTTGCCGGCGGGATCGAGCACCTGGCCGTTCGTGTTCTTCTCGGGGCCGCCCAGCGTGGAGCAGCTGCCCGGGTAGATGGCGTAGGCGTAGTAGGGGCCCTGGTCGGCGATCGGGATGAGCGTCTGGGGCTCACGGTCGAAGCGCGCGTCCTTGCCGTCGGCGCAGAAGCCGTTGTACTCGGCGATGGTCGCCTTAAGCGTCTCAGCGTCCATCCAGGAGTCCCACTCCTTCATCTTGGCCGCGAGCTCGTCGATCGTGTCGGCCTTGATGATCCAGCCCTTGTCGACCTCGGCCTGGTTGTCCTGGCTCCAGCCGTCCCAGTCGCGCAGCTCGTCGGGCAGGTCGCTCGCGAAGTTGCCGCACTCGAACGAGTCGCCCTGGCTCGTGCCCATCTTGCCGGCCGTGAACGTGGCCTCGTCGAACACGCACCACGTCGGGATGCGGTCGAAGTCGCAGATGGCGTCGGAGAACGACATGAGCGTGTGCCAGCCGTTGTGGGGCGAGCCGGTGTTGTTCTCGTCGACGAAGCGCTTGCCCAGACGGTTGACCCAGATCATGGAGTAGCCGGGGCAGAAGCACAGGACGGAGAAGTCGTTCTCGGGGTCACGCGTGTACATGGCCGTCATGGAGATGACGTTGTCCATGTGCCACAGGTTGGCGCCCACGTCCTGGACCATCTTGATGCCGTCGCCGGTGTTGAAGCGCCAGCCCTCGAACTTGAACGGGTAGATCTTGAGGTACTTGTTCTTGAGCTCCTCGTTGAACTCGAAGCCGCCGCACGTCATGATGACGCCCTTGCGCGCCTTGACGGCCTTCGGCGTCTCGTCGGAGCCGATGAGCGTGTAGGCGCCCAGGATCTCGCGGGTCGTCGGGTCCTGGATGAGAGACTCGTCGTGGCAGTCGAACATGATCTTGGCGCCGAGCTCCTCGCGCTTGGCGTCGAGCTCGTGGAACGTCTTCATGCCGAAGCCCTCGACGGAGCTCAGGCGCTGGCAGCCGGCGAACTTGGACTCGTCGAGCTTGTAGTACTCGGGGATGGCGCCGGCCAGGGCCGTGTCGACGATCGTGTACGTCATGCCGTACTTGTCGGCGTACTCGGTGTTGCGCGCGCACTCCTCGACCCACGCGTCAGCCATCTCGGCGGGGATGGCACCCTTGGAGAACGTCGTGAGGTACTCCTTGAAGACCTCCTTCTTGTCCTCGGGGATGATGGTCCACTCGCCGTTGTTGATGCGCGAGTTGCCGCCGCCCTCGACGGGGGCCTTCTCGAGGATGAGGACCTCCTGGCCGCACTCGTCGGCGCCGATGAGCGACGCCCACATGCCGGCGCCGCCGTAGCCGATGACGAGCAGGTCGCACTCGTAGTCCCACGTCTCGGGGATGCCCGCGGCGGGCTTGTCGGCCGCGGCCGAGGCCTTCTCGTCGGCCATCGCCATGCCGGCACCGGCCAGCGCGGCGGCACCGGCGGCGCAGCCGGCACCCTTGACGAAGTTGCGGCGGGAGATGTCGTTGCTCATAGCTAACGTACCCCTTTCCTTGCGTTGCGTCTGTCCGAGGAACTCGCGGGCCTCGCGGCGTGCGGGAACCGGACGCTCAGATGCTCGCCCAGGCGGCGAGCTGGCTCCAACAATGCCGCTCCAGGCTCGGGTGGCCAAGCGGCGCGGCGTCGTATTTCGGGCGAGACCGGTATCATATCCATCGTCGTAGACCCCCGTGAGCTGCGCAAACAAGGGAGGGGGCGCTCTGCGGTCGGTAGGCGGCGGGCGGCGCGTGGCTCGCACCGGCCTCCAAGGCGCCCCGATGCCGGGCGTCCGCCCGTCCGAGCCGTACGCGCCTGTTAGCCAAACCTTCCGCGTGATTGGCGCCCCACAACCGTCTCGCGCGTGCGACAATGGGCGGCAGCGTGGCATTGACGAGCGGCGTTTCGTTCTCGGGGGAGAAGATCACCGGCGCCGCTTGCGGGTGGAATGTCGAGCATCGGGGGAGCGTGGCCGTGACAGCGCAGAGAGCAAAGCGAGCGTCGGGTATGGGCGGCTTGGCCGCAGCGGTCGCGACGGCGGCGGGCACCGACTCGATCCCGGCGGACGCGTCCGAGTCTCCGCGCGACGCCTCCTCCGCGCGCCCGCGCATTCCCCTATTCGAGCTGCTCGTCCTTGCGCTGGGCTTCGGCCTGTGCCGCGTGTGGGTCGTCAGCACGATGGCCTTCGCCGGCGGCTTCGAGCTTGCGGGGGGCGGCGCCTTCCAGCTCGATCAGATCTACCTGCTCGCGGGCGCGGCCGCCACGTGCGTCGCGGCCCTGCTCGGCACGCGGCTGTTCGACTCGCCGCAGGGCCTCGCGCGGCTCAACTACGCCTCGCTGGGCCTCGTCGTCCTGAGCCTTGCCGCCATGGCGCTCGCGGGGGCGCTTGCGGCCGCGCCGGCGCAGGTCGCGGCGTTCGCGCTGGCGGGCGCGGCCTCGGGCATCCTGCAGGTGCTCTGGGGCGAGCGCTTCGTGCGGCACAGCATGCGGCTCGCCCTGCTCGCGGCGCCGGCGGCGGCCATCGTGACGGCGCTCGTGATGATGGCGCTGCCCGACGCTGCCGTTGAGGCCTGCGTCTACGTGGCCCCGCTGCTCTCCATAGCGCTGCTGTGCACCAACCGCGGCGAGGCGGGCTCGCTCGTGCTCAGCCTGCGCCCCCAGCCCGCCGATGCCGCCGTGCTGGCCAGCGTCCCGGGCGAGGCGGGCAACCCCGTGGCGTCGACGACGCTCGTGCGGCTCATGGCGTCCATCGCGGTGTTCTCGCTCATCGGGCGCTGCCTCGACTCGTTCCCCGCGGGGGTCGACGCGAGCACGCCGGCGTTCTTCGAGGCCAACTACATGTTCCTTGCCATCCTGGCCGTGGGCGTGCTGTTCATGGCGCTCGTGCTGGTTTTGGGCAAGCGGTTCGACACGATGATGGTCTACCGGCTGTCGCTGCCGCTCATGGTGGCGGGCTTCGTGATCCTCACGCTGTTCATGGACCGCTTCACGCTCGAGTCCATCTTCGTGATCACGGCGGGCTACGAGTTTTTCGACGTGCTGTTCTGGGCGATGCTCGTGGGCGTGGTGCGCACGGGCGGCCGCCGGCCGGTCGCGACGTTCGGCTGGGGCGTGGCGTGCACGTACGCGGGCATGGCGTTCGGCACGATGATCAGCCGCGCGACGGCGGCCCGGCTGCTCTCCGGCGAGCTGGACATCTCGGCGTTCTCGATGGTGAGCATCCTGGCGCTCGTCCTGCTCGTCGTGCTCGTGCTGCCCGAGGGTACGCTGTCGAAAGTGGGCGCCTCGCGCTCGGGCGCCCGGGGCGCGGGCGCGGGTCGGGCCGGCGAGGGCGACGGCGGGCTCGCGGTGCGCTGCGAGGCCGTGGCGCGGCGCTACGACCTGACGCCTCGCGAGCGCGACGTGTTCGTGCTGATCGCGCGCGGCCGAACGCTGGGCGTGATCTCGCGCGAGCTCAACATCGCCGAGGGCACGGCGCGCACGCACATGGGGCACATCTACGCCAAGCTGGGGGTTCACCGCCAGCAGGAGCTCATCGACCTCGTGGAGGCCGAGCCGCTTCCCGAGGAGGAGTAGCGGGCTGCGACGGGCGCCCCGCCCTCCAAAAAGCGGGGCGCCCCCAGCCTGGATGCCAGGTGCGCCCCGCTGTCCCAGACGCTCTGCCCCTGCGCCTACCAGATCTTCGGCCGGCTCTCGGGATCCTGCCACATGCCGTCGCCCTCGGTCACGCCGAACGTCTCGTAGAACTCGTCAAGCGCGCTCAGCACGGCGTTGACCCGCACCTTCGCGGGCGAGTGGACGTCTGTCGCGACCTGGTCGGCCAGCCACGCGTCCGTGCCCTTCGTGGCCCACTGCCGCCCGTACGCCTCGAACAGCGCCCCGAGGTCGAGCCCCTCCTCGACGGCGATCTGCGTAACGCACGACATGCCGGCCAGGTCGGCGATGTTTTCGCTGAGCGTCTGCTCGCCGTGGATCTGCCGCCCGTTCACGGAGAACCCGTCGTAGTACGCCGCCATGTGCTCGGCCAGCTCCCGGAAGTGCGCGTAGTCGGCCTCGGTCCACCAGTTGTTCACGTTGCCGAGTTCGTCGTACTGGGCGCCGTTGGCGTCGAACGCGTGGCTGATCTCGTGGGCGATGGTGGACCCGATGCTGCCCAGGTTCTGCTCGCGCGGCGCCGTGACGTCGTAGATCGGCGGCTGCAGTATGCCGGCGAGTATGGTGATGGAGTTGCCCGACTGCTCGTAGAACGCGTTGACCGTGGCGGGGGTAGGGGACCACTCAAACTCGCGGCTCTCATCGGTGAGGAGGGCCAGGTCGTTGCGCACCGCTGCCGCCCCAAGCCGCGCCGCGTTGTCTGCGAAGACGCCGCCCTCTTCGGGGAACGACGGCCTCGCCTCATCGTCGTAGAAGTCCTGGGGCCAGGTGTCGGGATACCCGGCGCGCACCTTGAGCGTGTCGAGCTTCTTGAGGGCGCGCTCCTTCGTGTCGGGACCCATCCAGTCGAGCCCCTGGATGCGCCGGGCAAACACGTCAACGATGTCGCCGGCCATGTCTGCGACGTCCTGCCGGGCCGCCTCGGGAAAGCGGGCGGAGCAGAAGAGGCGCGAGCACTCGTGCTTCGCCAGCGTCTCCTCGATGGTGTTGAGCAGGTCGCGCTCTGCCTCCGGGGCCTCGGTCAGGCCGTCGCTGACCATGAGGTACTCGCGCTTAGCTGCCTCCGCTTCCGTGCTTGCATAGCTGGCGGTGTCGACGAGCAGCACCGTCTGCGCGTACCTCTTGAGCAGGGGCAGCCCCTCGTCGGTGAGGTGGGACGCCATCGCCCGCAGCCCGCCGACGTCGCAGACGTTGAGCTGCGCGTCGGGGTCTGCGCCTGTTGCCTCGCAGAAGTACGCGACGTCGAGCGCGCCACCCAGCAGCTCCGAGAGCTCGCCCGGCGTGAGCAGGTTTGTCGTGGCGGAGGGGTCGTGCTGTTGAGCGACGCTCAGCGACGAAGGGGCGACCTCGCGCATGAGCCCAACGACATCGGCGGCGATGGCTCGGGCCTCCTCGCTGCCTGCGCCGCGAATCTCCCAGAGGCGGGCGACGAAGCCCTCGTAGGCGTCGACGACGCGCCTGAGCGCCTCGTCTTCCGAGAGCAGGACCTCCCTTTCGGGGCCGAGGTCGGGTGTCCAGAGCGACAGGCACCGCTTCGTGGCGTCATGCGGATTCTGGTCGACGTTGAACCTGAGCAAGGAGAGGCTGCCTGCCTGCAGGGCGGCGTCGAGCGTGCACGACAGGAGCTCCGTGGGAGTCTGGGCCTGCTCGATGGCTCGCAGACAGGATTCGGTGACCGTGCCGAAGCCATTGGCGTCGCGCGTCTCGGCATCCGTACCGGTCGCGTAGAGTGCGCCGACGGTGCGCAGGTCGGGATCGTCGAGGTCGGGGCTGGTCGCCGCGGTCCTGATGAGGTCGTCGAGCACGTCGCGCACGTTGTCGCGCAGGTTCGTGAACGTGGAGACGCGCGATTCGCCTGCGGGGATCTCCCAGGAGGCGAGGGTATCGTGGTTGACGGCCTCGTAGAAGTCGTCCACGGGCGAGGGGGCCGCGTCGGCTCCCGAGGAGGTTGCGGCCTCCGATGCGCGCGCAAGCGAGCTGGGGATGCCCGCACCGGCCGCGAGGGCGCTTGCGGCGAGCGCGGCGCCCAGCCCGGTGAACGTCCGGCGGGTCAGGCCCTCGGGCGCCGGCGACGTTGTGGGCGCTTCCCGGCGGAGGGATGGGGCGGGATGGCTGGCGATGCTCATGGCGGACCTCCCGATTTGGTTGAGCCTGGGTGGGCGCCTCCAGTGTAGCCATCGAGGCGTGCGGGGCAGCCTGACGGGGCGATGTTTCGCGCCAGAGGTCGCGAACGGGCGGTTCGGAGGAACGAGCGTGGCCTTGCTGACCCGGTTAGCCCGATACATTACCGGGACAGAGGGCTCGAGGCGGCCCCATTGCTAGAAAAAGACGCTTTGGCGACCTCTTGCGAGGACGGCTGCTAAGAATTGCCAGTCTGGCGATGCCGCATGCGAAGAAGGCCCGTATGGGCCAGGTGGTTACCTGGGCTTTTGCCGAAAGGCGACGCAGGGGCCGCCACAACGGGGGGCAAAAGGGCCGGGTTTCTCTGCGAGTGGCTCGCCCAAGCGTCAAAAAATAGCAAGCGCGTCCGGGAAGGGTCGCCAAGCCGTCAATTCTTAGCGGTGGGGGCGTGGGGATTCGCGCGAGGGCGATCCCAGCCCGACGCCCCAGCGCTGGGTCTCCCGCTTTCTGGCGAGCCCCGCCGCTACTCCGCGTCGATGCGGTCGTGGTTGACGCTCCGGTAGAACAGCGCGCGCACTTCCTCGGGGTCGCGCGTCTGGCCGAGCGCCCACATCGTCTTGGCGACGAGCGCCTCCGTCGTCATGTCTGCGCCTTTCAGGATGGCGGGGCACTCCGCGTAGGCGCGCCCGACCTCGTAGACGCCCAGGTCGCAGCCCTCCTCGGGCACCTGCGTCGTCAGCACGACCGTGCGCCCGGACGCGACCCAGTCGAAGATGGCCTCCTCGAACGTGGGGCCGTCGCCCTCGCCGTGCTCGGGGATGCCGCCGATGCCGAACGTCTCGACGATGACGGCGTCGTAGTCGGCCTTGAGCAGCTCGAAGATGCCGGGCCCCACCTCGGGCGTCAGCTTGAGCACGAACACGCGCTCGTTCAGCCGGTCGAAGGTGCGCAGCCCCTCGGGCGCCGGCCTCTGGTCGATGCCCGCGCGCACGACGCGCTCGCCGCGGATGAGTGCCAGCGTCGGGAAGTTGACGCTCGTGAACGCGTTGAAGCTCATCGTGCGCTGCTTGCGGGCGCGCGTGCCGGCGATGACCTCGCCGCCGAACACGACGGCCACGTCGTGCGAGCGCGGGTCGGTCGCGTAGAGCATGCTCTGGTAGAGGTTGAGCTTGGCGTCGGTGAACGGGTTGGCCATGGGGCGCTGCGAGCCGGTGAGCACGATGGGCTTGGGGCTGCCCTGGATGAGGTAGGACAGCGCGGCGGCCGTGTACGCCATCGTGTCGGTGCCGTGCAGGATGACGAAGCCGTCGTAGGCGTCGTAGCGCGTGACGATCTCGTCGCGGATGCGCATCCAGTCGCGCGGGCGCATGTTCGTGCTGTCGATGTTCATGGGTTGCACGATGTCGAACTCGCAGAGCTTTGCTATCTCGGGTACGTAGCCTGCGAGCTGCTCGCCGGTGAGCGCGGGGGCGAGTCCGTTGCCGTCCTCGGTCGAGGCGATCGTCCCGCCCGTGGCGATGATGAGGATGTGCTTACGGGGTGCGGCGCTTTCGGGCGCAGGCGAGGGCGTGGTCATGGCGGGCCTCCCGAGGTGGGCGGTGACGGGACGGGGGACATTGTACCGGCCCGTGTGGGCTGCGGACGCGCGCTCCCGGTTTCTCCGCATCGCGCGGGGAGGGGACGCTGAGCTCATCGCGAGGATCCCCCGCCCCGCTTCCGGCGCCCCGCGGGCTTGCTCTGTGTCGCGCGCTGGTCGCACTGGTCAGAAAACGCGGCTCTGCTGGCTTTTGCAAAACCGTCGCTCGGATTTGGGCGCGTTTTGCGGCTGTGCGAGGTTTGCGGGCCGCCCTTCATCCCGGCGCACAAGAAACCAGCAGGTAGGCGGCTTGCAGTCCCTGCTCGCCATCGCCCCAGGCTGCAAAATCGCCCTGCAAACCTCGCATGCCCGCAATTCGCGCCCATTTTCAGCGCCTCATTTTGCAAGACCTCGCACAACCGCAAGGAATGGCCTTCCCGTCCCTCTGCGCGAGGTCCTTACGCGAGTGGAACACCGCGTCCTGCACGCGTTTCGCAAGCGTCCCGGCCCCGGCGTCTGCTTTCCTTCGCGCGGAGGGCCCCTCTGCGAACCTTACGCGCAATGGTCCCGCGCCCCGAGCGCGTTCGCGCCGGCATCCCCTAGCGCCCCTCCGCGTACGCCGCCAGTCGTTTCTCGACGTTTTCCTGCAGGTTGCGATAGAAGAACTGGTAGTCGTACAGGTGGTAGACGCCGTCCTCGAACAGGCTGAGCCCGGCGGGGTAGTCCTCGGGGGAGACGCCGCTCACCTTGAGCGTGCCGCGCTCGGGGTCGATGCGCGCGCCGCAGAGCTGGGGGATCTCGCGCGTGATGACGCCGTCGTAGTCGGTGAAGCATGCGCCTAGGTTGAGCGCGGCCGGGGCGAGGTCGCTCGTCGTGACCCAGCTCAGCGGGTTGATGGCGAGCGTGCGTGTTCCGGCGGGGACCATGAGGGACGTCGTGACCTCGGGCGCTTCGGAGTTGAACGTGACGACGACGCCGGTGTCGAGTTCGCCGGCGGCGGCGCGCAGCCAGGGGCACGCGTCGCACTCCTCCTGCGTGAGCCGCCAGCCCAGGGCGTAGCACGCGACGAGACGTTCGCGCAGGTCGGCGGCGCCAAAGTAGTCGCGCACGAGCCGGATGGCCAGGTCGGCGCCCTGCGAGAATCCGGCGAGCACGAGCGGGCCGGAGGGGCGCTCGGCGAGGAAGCGCTCGAAGGCTGCGCGGATGTCCTCGTAGGCAAGGGCGAGCGCGCCGTCGAGTGCGGGGCCGTCGCCGTAAGCGGAGAGCGTGGCCTGCCGGTAGTAGGGGGCGAAGACGCGGCAGTGGGCGTCGTAGATGCCGAGCTCCATGTTGAGCGCGCCGAGGAAGTTTGCGCGGTCGCGGGCGTCGTCGAGCGCCATGTTCGGCGCGCCCTCGTCGCCGCCCGACGCGACCGTGGGGCAGACGATGAACAGGTCGGCGTCCTTGGCGGCAGCAGAGCCACCGGCGCCCTCGAGCCGGGCGGGGTCGGCAACGTCGTCCCAGTACACCCAGCTCGCGGCGTCAGCGTAGTCGGGCGCAGTGCTGCGGGCAGGCGAGGTGGCGTCTCTCCACTGCGAGGCGTCGAGGCTCTCGCGGTCTCGCTCGGTCGCCATCGCGGATCCGAGGGGCGCAACGGCGGACGCCACAGAGACGGCGGCCCCAACAAGAAACGAGCGACGCGATGCGAGCATGGGAGCCTCCCAGTGGTCTGTGCGTGACGGGCTGCCTGCGAGTGAGCGGAGCCTTCTCGCGGAGCTTGCCTCTGATTATCACGGACGCGTCCGAATCTGGGTAGATGCGGCGGGACAATGCCGCGCCCAAATTCCGCCCTCAGGTCCCGCCGCGATCACTTCTCTTTATCACTCAGGAACATTTCGCCCCATTTCCAGGGCGACCCGATCGACATATACCTCTCTGACCTGCAGTTTCCGTCACGCTTTTCCCGTGTCTGCCCAAGATTCTCTTTGCCTTCTCTTTATCATCTCAGTATCATCTCGGTATCAAAAACCGCTGGGGAGGCATTGCCACCCCGCTTTCTTGGCAACGCGTGTCGGAGGGATCGTATGGGTGAGGCCAGTCCCATGGAGCTGATCTATTCTCTCATCGGATACCCGGCGGAGACGGAATGGCTGGAATTCAAGGACGCCAACGCCGACCCCGAGCGTATCGGGCGAGACATCTCGGCGCTTGCCAACGCGGCCGCGTTCAATGGCAGAGAGTGGGGCTATAAAATCTGGGGTGTGGATGATGCGACAAGGCATCTCGTGGGTACTTCGTTTGACCCTCTGACCAAGAAGGCGAAAGGCAACCAGGACCTGCTCATCTGGCTCAGGCGATTCGTTTCGCAGAATGCGTCGTACGAGTTCGAGTCGGCTGAGGCGGGCGGCCTTGCATTTGTGATTCTCAAGATACGGGCTGCTCTCGGCCAGCCTGTTTATTGGAATGGCATGGCGTATATCCGCGAGGGAAGCAGCACGACTCGCCTCGAACCTGGCTCCGCGAAGGAGGCCGAGCTTTGGCGTCGGCTGCAGTCGGGCAATTTTGAAGGCCTGATCGCCGAAAAGGACGTAACTGCCGACGAGATTGAGGGGCTGCTCGATGTTCCAGCCTATTTCGAGTTGCTGCGCGTGAGGCGTCCCGGCGATCCGGGCGCCGTGTGGAAGGCGCTCGAAGAGCAGGGCCTTATCAAGCTGCAGGACAATGGGCGCCACGCCATAACGAATCTCGGGGCGCTGCTCATGGCGAGGGACCTCGGTTCTTTCCGGTCGCTGCGCAGCAAGGCCCTGCGTGTCGTGCGATTTTCCGGGGCCTCCGGACTGGACATCACTGACGATGTGACGTTTGACAAGGGATACGCGCTTTCGCTTCCCGAGGCCGAGCGCCACATCATGTCGATGACGCCTGCGACCGAAGGTGTCGACGGGGCATTCCGACGCATTCGCTCGGAGTATCCGCAAAGGGCGGTGCGAGAGCTGCTTTCCAACATGGTTATCCACCAGGATCTTTCCGACATGACATGCGGTCCCGTTGTTTGGATCTACGAGAACCGCGTTAAGTTTTCCAACCCTGGGACGACGCTCATCCCTGTCGAGAGGATGCTGAACGACCAGCCCAAGACGAGAAACGGGGCGCTCGTCAGGTGCCTGCGCCAGATGGGACTGTGCGAGGAGGGCGGTTCGGGCTGGGACCTCACGGTTGCGGCATGCGAGGCGCTCCATATGCCGGCGCCGCAGGTACGCAGCGAGGATGGGCTCGGCACCGAGGTTACGCTGTTCGGAGGACGGGCCTACGCGCGTATGACGAAGGCCGAGCGCAAAGACGCCGTCTATTGGCATGCCTGCCTGTCCTATGCCCAGGACGAACCGATGGGCAATCAGTCTCTGAGGGAGCGTTTTGGCCTGGATGATTCGAAGACGAGCTCGGTCGCGATGTCGCGGCTGATACGCGAGTGCTGCGACGACGGCATCATCAAGGAGGAGGACGAGGCGGCGGGCACGAAGTATCGCCGCTACATTCCCGCCTGGGCGTAGCAGAGGTGGCGTGCGGGCGGGATGCTCGTTCTCTTTATCACTCAGGAACATTTCACCCTGTCCAAGGGGAGCCATGCTAAGCACGTACTCCTCTGACCTGCGGTTTTCCTGCCAGGTGCTTCGGAGATCCCGAGAATTCTCTTTATCACGTCGGTATCATCTCGGTATCACGCGGTGCCTGTGACCCCTCGTCGCCCCGTGTCTCGTGGCTTGAGCGACTTCTTATATATATTAGTTGCGTTTTGCGGGGCACTGCCGTTCCGACTGTGACGGCGTGGTTTGTCTTAGGCGGCGTGATGTCATATGGGATCATGACGCTTGCGTGATGAACTGAAAATGGCCTTCAGCAAACCGAGAGCACTTGTTCCATAAAACTCATCGTTCATGCTGTGGCACCACAACCCACTGCGTTGTAATGGCGCGAAAGCTGCAGCTAGAAGTACCCGTGAAGCCCAAAGAACAACAACTGCAACAACTGAGCAACAGATGTACCAGCAGTGTTGACGTTGGTGGAGTCGACTCTTATTGTGGCAACTATGTATGAATCGGTACCTTCGGAGGAGTGCCATGTTTAACCGTCGACTCGAAGCTTTGGATGTGGGAAGCGCACGGGGGGTTGATGAGACCCCAGCACGTGCGGCGTATGAGGCGGGCCGTCTTGATGACGCCGCTCAGCACGCGTGTGATGAGAACGCGCGCGCCGTGACTCCCGTTTTGGCCAGGGGGGGGGTTGCCGTATGTCTCAGCGCCGCTCTCTAATCTGCGCGTTCGTTGCAATAGCTCTCTGTGTCGCGATGGCCCTTGCCAGCACGATGCACCTGAGCGCGGCCCTTGCTGACGAAGGTGCTGCTGGCGACTCTCCTGTTGCCGCCGAGGGCGTGACTCCCGAGGCTGGTCAGGGTGACGCTGGTGACGCCAACGGCAACGGTGGCACCTCGACACCCACCGGCGAGGCCGACGGCGCTGCCGCGGGCGAGGGATCGTCCGATGCCACGGCTGGCACGGCCGACGGCACAGCCCCGAACGCTGACGGTACCGTGACGGGCTCGGCCCCCTCCGCCGCCTCCGATAGCGCGACCTCCAACCCCGACGCCGGTGTGTCCCCCGCCGCTGCAGGGGATACGGTCGATACCGTGGTGGACGGCAATACCCTGACAGGCTGGGCTGAGCACCTGACGCCCGGCTCGGCCTCCACTCAGAATATCGGCCGCATCTGGACCGACAAGACTGTTCTTGATGGCGATGCCAGTCTGACGGGTGATGGCGCCTTCAGCGTAGCGAAGGGCAACTCCGATTTCCTCGTCGGCCTCTCCGCGCTCTCCTCGATGTCCACGATCACGAACGAAGTTACCAAGCCCCTCGATATCGTGCTCGTGCTCGATGTGTCGGGCTCCATGAACGACCCCATGGGCACTCCGCAGTATTCTCAGGTTGCCGCGAATAGCGTTTCGACGAATTCTACGGATAAGTATTGGATCAATGATAACGGTACATATCGAGAGGTGTACTACCACAGTACCGGTGCTTGGTGGTGCCAAGACAACCAAACGTGGTATTGGCCCTACAATAGAAATGGTCGCCCGGATTGGGGAAGCGCTACTCCCACCTACACCACTTTCTATCAAGTTACCAACTCCAAGATGTCCGCGCTGCAGGAGGCCGTTAACGGTTTCATTGATACAACCGCTCAGGAAAACGACGATATCGCCGATAACGATCTCAAACACCGAATTTCGGTTGTGAAATTCGCCAACAACCAGAGCACCACTGTTGGCAACAATACTTATACCGACCCCAGCGACGGCTCGACTGTCAACTATTCTCAAACGGTCAGCAATCTTGCTGCATACGATTCGAGCAATGCAAACAATCTGAAGAATCGGGTTAACGCTCTTGTGGCGGCGGGTTCAACGCGTGCTGATTACGGTATGACGCTTGCGGCCAACCAACTTGACCAGCGCGCTCGCACTGACGCCCAGAAGGTCGTCATCTTCTTCACCGACGGCGAGCCGAACAATGGCTCCGGCTTTGTTGACGACATTGCCAACGCCGCTATTCAGCAGGCATCGGCTTTGAATGCCAAGGACACGCTTACGTATACTATCGGCGTGTTCGACGGCGCCAACCCCGACGAGACCAGTCCGGACGCTTCGGCCTCCGGCAAGTTCAATGCTTACATGAACGCTATGTCCAGCAAGTACCCCTATGCTCAATCATTCGATAATCTTGGTAGCCCTGCGGGCACGCGCGATTATTACCGCGCCGCCGAAAACGCCGACCAGCTCTCGCAGATTTTCACCGACATTGCCGGCGAACTTCAAACCGAAACTTCGGAATCTCCCGTTGCCGCCTCGGGCGGTGCCGAGGGCACCCTCACCTTCACCGACCAGCTCGGTGAATACATGGAAGTGGACAGCTTCAAGAGCATCGTGTATGCGAACAAGCAATTTACGCCCGTACGCACCGAGAAAGTGGACGAAAACACCACCAGGTATGTTTTCGAGGGTGAAGTTTCCGACCCCGACGGCATATTCACCGAAGGCAACATGGCGAATATCGAGGTGCGCGTGACGAAATCCGCCACCCTTGCCGAAGGCGACACGGTTACGGTGACCATCCCTGCCAGCCTGCTTCCGCTGCGCAATTATCAAGCAAGCGTCGATAAGGACGACAATGTGACGTGGGATGGCGTTTCTGCCGCGTATCCCATTCGCGCGTTCTATGGCGTGAGCCTTAAAGACGATGCTGCTAAAGCGATCAAAGACGCTTCGGCCGATGCTGCGCTGCAAAGCTATATCGAGAACCATACTGTTGAACAGGGCGGCAAGAAGACCGTGAGCTTCTTGTCCAACCTGTACAACGGCGGAGAAGATGGCGCCACCATCTCGTCGTTCTCGCCTGCCAAGAACAACGCGTATTACTACGTGCAGGAAAACACGCCTCTGTATATGGATGAAGCCTGCACGAGGCCTTTGACGGAAGATAACTGGAATAGGTATGGCAACGAAGAGACCAGCATTCTCTATTACAAGGAAACGTTCTATCAGGAGAACGTGGGTAAGGCGCAAGAGGTAGTGTCCTTTTTCCCCGTTTCCACGTTTGCCGAGGGCGTTACCGATGGATTCATAATCAATACGGGCAGCTCCGACGGTTCTTACTATCTGGCTGCTGGCGCTCCGCGCCTGTCGCACATCCGTGACCTACATGATGCAAAGGCGAAGAACAACACCAGCACGGCCTCCAACACCGCCGACCCTCAGTGGAATGTCAAGGCCTTCAATGCTTCGACCATTAACACCAAGCTGGGCAACAACGGTAAGCTGTTCGTTGAGCTGCCGGGCGAGCTCCATGTGAGCAAGACCGTGACGGTTGATGACGGCCTGGACAAGACTCAGTTCACGGAAGGCGATAACGCCAAGAGCTTCAATTTCACCGTTCATGTTGACGGTATGGCTAACCAAACGGTGAAGGCTCAGGTTGTACGCACTAACGGCGGTGCTGTTGTGAGCTCCACGTTCGATTTCCCGCTTGATGGCAACGGCAGCCGTAGCCAAAGCCTCAAAGACGGCGAAACGCTGATCATAACGGGCCTGAACGATGGCGCGAGCTACACGGTGACCGAGAGTCTGCCGCAGGGCGAAGGTTGGACCAACTCCGAGAAGTCGGGCGACACGGGCACGATTTCTTCCACCACGCCCGCCCAGGCAAGCTTTACCAATAACTACACCGTGGAACCCATCGATTTGACCGACGGCATCCAGGCGCAGAAGACCTTCACGAACCTCGACACCAATACGCCCATGGATTGGGACGGTGCCACCTTCGACTTTGTGCTTGAAGCTGTTGGCGGCGGCACCGATGGTTCGGGTAGCCGCGATGTGAACAATAATCCTGTTGCTGTGGCAGATGTCCCCATGCCTGGAGGTTCGGACGCTGGCGTGAAGCACCAGACGGTGGCAAATGCCGACGCCTTCGGCTTTGGTGCCATTGAATACGCCAAGCCTGGCACCTACGTCTATCACGTATCGGAAGAATCGCCTAGCAAGGACGATTCCGATTGGCGTGCGGGCGTGGACTACTCCAGCGCTGTGTATCATGCGATCGTCGTTGTGGTAGATAACGGCGACGGCACGCTGTCTATCGACCAAAACGCTTCCGATATGTATATGGAAGTAGATGACGACAGTGCGGATGTCCACGTTGATGCCGATGTTGCCAACATCACCAACACGTTCCAGAGCACCGTGCAGAACACCAACTTCCTGGCGACGAAGAACTGGACCGACAATTCGGGCAGCCGCCCGGCGCTTGGTGACAATCAATTCAGGTTCGTGCTTGAAGCGGTAAGCGGCACGCACGGCGGCAACGCGGTGGACATCACGGACATTCCCATGCCCGCTAATGCCGGAGGGGCCATCGTGGGCCACATTGGCAGCTCGGTTGCGTGGGGTTCTGTGCCGTTTACGAATGCCATGGATGGCGACCATTACATCTATAAGTTGTACGAGCAGCAGCCCACGACCAATGGCAAGCTTGACGGAAGTCCGCTAGATGCGGGCATGCCGTCCGAAGCAAAGATGGTTGACGGCCACTGGGTCTATCGTGGCGTAACCTATGATAACGAGGTGTATACCGCTGAGGTCGAGGTGGGCGTTGATGAGGCCGACGACGGTACTCAGACAACCTGGACGCACATTACCTATAAAAACGCTGCGGGCGAAACGGTGGTTCAGAGCGACGGTTCTGCCACTGCTGAACGCATCCCCTTCTCAAACAGCTATGACGTGAATCCGACGCCTGCGCATGATGCGCTGCAGGTTCGAAAGACCATGGACGGCCGTAACCTGGCTAATGGCGAGACCTTTGTGTTCACGCTTGAACAGACTGCTGGTCCCACGGATGGTGCGACCGGTCTTGCCGCTACGGCTACGGTAACGGGCGATGGCAACGATAAGGTTGGCGTTGCCACCTTTGGTCAGCCTACATTCACCAAGGCAGGCACCTACACGTTCAAGATTCACGAGAATGGCACCGACGGCAATGGCCTGACGTATGACACGCATGATGCTTACGTGACCTACGTGGTGAACGATACGTCTGCGGACGGCACCGTTTTGCACACGGGTAATCTGCGTGTGGCCAGCCGCACGTTCGATAATTCGGACGGCCTGACCGAGGCCGATCGTGGCCAGGCTGATCTTGCCGCCTTCACGAATACGTACAGGGCCACCCAGACCTTTGGCGGCATCACGGTAAGCAAGACGCTTACGGGTCGCGCCATGGGTGCTAACGAATTCGACTTCACCATTGAAGCGCTTGATGCCGCAGGCCACGATGTTCCTGCCGGCGATGCCGCGTTCAGCACCGTGACGGGCGCCGCTGCAGGCACCGCGGAGCGCATGAGGGGCAAACTCTCGAGCCTGACCTTCACGCAGGCCGATGCGGGCGATACCTTCACCTATATTATTGATGAGGTTGAGCCGGCAGATGGCGATGCCGACAAGTTGGCGGGCGTCACCTATGACGACACGCGCTACAAGCTGACCATTGCGGTAACCGACAACGGCAATGGCACCCTTGATCTTGAGCACACTATTGTTCCCGTTGACGAGAACAACGATGCTACGGGCGCTGCCGTGACGGTTGCGGCGTTTACGAACCGCTACGTTCCTGCGCCGTCCGACCCCGTAACCCCCGAATTGAATAAGGTCTTCAGCGGTCGTTCCTGGACGGCAAACGACACCTTCGCCTTCGATATTGAGAAGGTGAGCTATGACGGCCGGACCAGCGGCGCCGATTTCGACGCGATGCCGATGCCTAAAAACGCGAATGGCGACACCGTCACGAGCGTGACGCTGAATGGAGATGGCAACCTCGCCGGCACGGCGAGCGGTACGTCCGTTGCGTTTGGTTTCGGCGGCTTGACGTTTGCCAAGGCCGGCACCTATGTCTATAGCGTGAGTGAGCAGCATCCTGCCGATGCGACCGAAACCGATACCGGCTGGGTTAAAGACGGCATTACCTACACCAAAGACGTTGCGCTCATTAGCGTTACCGTAGACGACCGTGGCACGGGTAAGCTCGAAGCTAGGACGCCGATGATTTCCTTCGGCACCTTCAACAACTACTACAACGCTAGCGAGTATTTTGACAGTGCGGTTGACTTCCAGCTCACCAAGACGCTGAGCGGCCACAGCATGGCTGCCAACCAGTTCCGGTTCAATGTGACCGCGCTTGATGGCACGGGCACGACTGCTGCGCAAACTGCGGCCAAGATCGGTCTGACGGGCGGCGCCACGACCATTCCCGTGCCTGGCAAGGCTGGCGACGAGGACGAGACCGTCACCATGATGGACGGTGCTCAGCAGCTGAGCTTCAACCAGGCTGACAGCGGCAAGACGTTTGTCATCCAATTCGATGAGGTGCAGGGCACGCAGGGCGGTTACACCTACGACAAGTCCGTGTATCAGATGTTCGTGACGCCCACCGACAACGGCGACGGCACCATGACCATCCACACGGTCATCAAGAGGATGCAGAACGCCACCGGTGCAACTGATGGCAAGACAGTGTTTGATAGCACGTGGAACCAGGGCGACCCTGCGACGGCTTCGCTCGACTTCGTGAACAGCTACGCTTCCGAGGGTACGCTGGCTCTGAGCGGCACGAAGACCGTGAACGCCACCAAGAGCGAGTACACCGGTGGTCTGAGCGGCTTCCAGTTCAAGATCGAGCAGGTTGATGCAAGCAACAACGTTATCGGGAGTGCTTCCACGGTGACGCTGCCCGAGGTTGCAACCTCGGATGGAAACGGCAACTTTACCTTCGACAATGTCACCTTCACCGAGGCGGGTACCTATCGCTTCAAGGTGAGTGAGGTCGTGCCCGCGGACGCCGATAAGGCCGCGGGTGTCCAGTACAACGCTGCGCCCATCTACCTTGACGTTACGGTGACCGAGAACGATGCCGACGGTTACGGCGATGGTCAGCTGAACGTGGCTGTTACTAGGGACGGCCAGGCTTTCGATCCCGCCACGGCTCTTGGCTTTACCAACATCTACGAGACCACCGACGCCGCCTTCACACCGAGCGTGACCAAGAAGGTGACGGGCCTCGACGCCACGCAGCACTTCACGTTCGAGATGGTTGCTGCCGATGACGCCACCAAGACGGCCATCGACACCAACGTCATCCAGAACTCTGGCATGACCAAGGACAACGGTTACAAGGCAACCGCGTCCACGGGTGTCGAGGGCGATGCCTTCATGGCCAAGGGCGCCGAGAAGACCGTGGACTTCAGCAAGCTCACGTTCACCAAGACGGGCACCTATACGTTCCAGGTGACTGAGGCCGGCGCCAACAGCGCACCTGAGGGCTGGACGTACGACGGTCATACCTACACGCTGAAGATTGTCGTGTCTGATGACGACAACGATGCCAAGCTGACTGCGCAGGCTTCCCCAGAGGGCGTCGACCAGGCACAGCAGAGCTCGACGTTTACCAACAGCTTCGGTGCCACCACCACCTACAGCGCGCAGGGTGGCCTGCAGGTGACGAAGACCCTGAACGGCCGTGCGCTTGAGGCGGGCAAGTTCAACTTCACCATCACCGCGAACGACAACGATTCGCAGGCGAAGCTCGATGCGCTTGGCGACGCAAAGGCTGACACCATTGCGTTCTCCAACCCCGAGGGCGCCATGGGCACGCCTGTTGCCATGGACAAGCTCGGCAGCCTTGAGTTCACCGAGGCCGACATCGACAAGACCTATACCTACACGGTGACCGAGGTGAAGCCCGACGACGCAGAGACCTCCATGCCGGGCTACACTTATGACGGCACGCCGTCTGCCACGGTGACGATCGAGGTCAAGCAGGCCAACGGTAAGATTTACACCGTCACCACGGTGACCAAGGGCGATAGCACTGAGACGTATAACTCCCAGAATGCCTCTGCGACTGCCGTTGTGCCGTTCGTGAACAGCTACGCCGCCACGGGTGAGCTCGATGGTTCCCTGAACCTCGCGGGCACCAAGGCGCTCCGGGACAGCGAAAACAACAACGTGCCGCTGAACGGCCGTCAGTGGACGTTCACGCTTGAGGGTGCTAACGATGCCACCAACGCTGCCATTGCGGACAGCACGGTGACCCTGCCGACTTCGAGTGCCATCCAGAACACCGACGGCACGTTCGCCTTCGGTAACATCACGTTCAAGTCCACGGGTGCTACCACCGTTGACTACACCTTCAAGGTGACCGAGAGCGGCGCTGTTCCCGGCGTCACGAACGACACCAACTCCGAGCGCACTATCGTCGTCCGCGTGACTGACAACGGCGACAGTACGCTGACGCCTGAGGTCGTGTCCAACCAGTCCGAGAACCTGGCCTTCGTCAACACCTATGGTGCCAACTCAGACACCCAGGTGGAGATCAAGGGCACCAAGACGCTCGATGCCAACGGGTACGACGTCACCCCCAACATCAAGGAGCAATACACCTTCACGCTTGCTGCGGCTGAGGGCATGCAGCTTGTCGGTGGCGACAACTTCGCCAACAACGTGAAGAACACCAACGAGAACGGTACCGGTACCGTCTCCTTCGGCAACCTCAAGTTCACGATGGCCGACCTGGATGGCGCTGACTACGTGGACGGCGTGCGTTCCAAGACGTTCACGTACACCGTGACCGAGGCTGGCGAGGTTCCGGGCGTCACCAACGACACCAACAACCCCAAGACGATTACCGTCAAGCTGACCGACGACGGCAAGGGCACCTTGACCGCCACGGTCGAGAACGCCACCGATGGCAACGCCTTTGCGTTCACCAATACCTATGCGCCGGGTTCTGCCACCAATGCTCCTGCAAACGTCAAGAAGGTGCTCACGGGTGACCGTGGCGTGGCGCTGCAGGACCAGGAGTTTGGCTTCGAGATGAGCGTTGCTCCCAAGGCGGGTACGGATACGCCTGAGGACGGCTTCACCATGCCCGCTGATGCGACGGCCAAGAATGATGCCAACGGTGACGTCAAGTTCGGCGACATCACCTTCACCAAGCCCGGCACCTACACGGTGACGGTCAAGGAGCAGGTGCCTGCCGACGACGACAAGGCCCCGTACATGACGTACGACGGCCACACGTACACCTATGACGTCGTTGTCTCTGCCGACGGCTCGGGCAACCTCAAGGCTGAGGCACAGAACTTCTCTACGGCTGACGGTGGCTCAACGTTCACGAATACCTACACGACGCCCAAGCAGGAGAAGGACGTCTTCAACGCTTCCGCTGCAGATCCCACGACTTCGGTCGATGGCAAGATGGTCGGCGTGGGCGACGTGCTCACCTATAAGGTGACGTGGGCCAACGACGCGCTCGACGCTCAGGGCAAGTCCGTCGCTGCCAATGTGGTCGTGACCGACGTGCTGCCCCAGGGTACCGAGCTCATCACCATGGACAGCGGTGAGCTCAATGTGCCCGAGGGAGCCGACTATGACGAGGCCACGCGCACGCTGACGTGGAACCTCGGCCAGCAGGCGGCTGGCGCAACCGGCACCGTTGAGTTCGAGGTCGTGGTGACCGACGCTGCCGTGAACTACGACGACATCAACAACACCGCGACGATCGTGATTGGTGACAACTCCAAGAGCACTGACACCACGCACAACACCATTCCCAAGAAGACTGTCGACGGTAAGCCCGAGGTCGAGGGCGACGTCCAGGTTGGCTCTGAGCTCACTTACACCATCGGCTGGGCCAACACGACGGGTGAGACCGCGAACGTCAAGGTCACGGACGTCCTGTCCGAGGGCCTGACCTTCGTGGCGGCCGAGGGCGGCGCCTATGACGAGGCCACCCGTACAGTTACGTGGAATCTGGGGAACAAGGACAACGGCACCTCCGGCACCGTCTCGGTCACCGTCAGGGTGAACGAGAACGCCGTGAAGGTTGACGCCGACAACAGCAACAAGGCCACCATCCAGGTGGGCAACGACTCGTCCTACACCACGAACACGGTGCCTGACTTTGGCCCGCAGACCGGTAGCCTGACCATCTCTAAGACGGTCGTTGGCGAGGATGCGCCTGAGGGCCAGTCCTTCACGTTTACGCTGACCGGGTCCGCGGCTGATACCAACCTGAGCGGTACCTACAACTACACCGGCACCAACGGCAAGGCTGACGGCACGGTGACGTTTACGAACGGCCAGGCCACGGTCAAGCTGACCGCCGGCCAGTCCATCACCATCTCCGGTCTACCCGTGGGAGCCACGGTCCAGGCCAAGGAGACTCCGGTCACTGGCTTCACGGTGAGCGCCAACCCGCTCTCCGCGACCATCGATGCGGACGATTCCACGACGCAGGAGCTGGCCTTCACAAACACCTACGGCGGCAACGAGAACACGAAGGACGTCACAAACAACAGCGCCGAGGATCAGAAGGCCTCCGTCAACGGCAAGCTGGTGGGCGTGGGCGACACCCTCACCTACACCATCAACTGGAAGAACGACGCGGTCGATGAGAACGGCGTGGCTACCAAGGCTAACGTCACGGTGACCGACGTCGTGCCCCAGGGCACCACGCTGGTGGCAGGCTCTATCTCCAACAACGGTAGCGAGTCCAACGGCACCATCACGTGGAACCTCGACGAGCAAGAGGCTTCTGCTTCCGGTACCGTGTCTTTCCAGGTGAAGGTGGACGAGAGCGCTGTCACGTACGACAGCATCAAGAACACGGCTAGCATCACGGTGGGCGAGAACGAGCCCAAGTCCACCAACGAGACCGAGACGTTCGTGCCCAAGAAGGAGGAGACGACCAACCCCGATAGCATCGAGGTAGGCCAGACGCTGGAGTACAGCATCTCCTTCAAGAACACCGATGGCGAGGGCGCTACGGCTACCGTCGTGGATACCCTGAGCGAGGGGCTGACCTTCGAGGGCACGAGTAACGTGAAGGTTAACGGCGAGGATTGGGATAGCCTTGAGCTGAACGTCGGTGACAGCACGCTCACGTGGACGATCAACAGCCTGCCTGCCAACGCCGATGTCGTCATCACATTTAAGGCCACGATCACCCGCGACGCCCTGTCCTCCGTCAACAACGGCGCCAAGGTGAACGGCCATGAGTCCAACGTGGTCACCACGCCGGTGCCCACTGACAACGCCAAGCACGTCAAGGATACCGACGGCGCCGTGATCGACGGCAAGCTGGTTGGCGTGGGCGAGACGCTCGAGTACGTCATCGACTGGGCCAACGAGAGCACCAACGAAACCGGCGACGTGACCATCGTCGATACGCTGCCTACGGGCGTGACGCTCGTCGATGGCACGATCACTGATGGCGGCACCTACAGCGCCAATGAGCACACCATCACGTGGAACCTTACGGGCAAGCAGCCCGGCGAGCGCGGCTCCGTCTCCTTCAAGGTGACGGTCGATAACGATGCCGCCACGGCCGGTGAGGTTGCCGACCTGGTGAACACGGCTACGGTGAATGGCAACGAGGTTACCGTCACCAACTCCGTGCCTGGCAAGAAGGCCGAGAGCGCTGAGGGCTCCGGTACCACTGTCGGCGACATCTACGTAGGCAAGGAGCTCACCTACACCATCGCCTACAAGAACACCGAGGCCACGGCGGCTGACATCACCATCACGGATAGCGTGCCTGCTGGCACCGAGTTCGTGAAGTTCAATGGCGATACTGCCGATAAGGGCGTTAACACCAACGGCGCTCTGACCTGGACGCTCGAGGGCGTCGAGCCCAACACCGCGGGCACCGTTTCCTTCACGGTTCGCGTGACGGAGGCGGCCGTCTCCGCCACCAATCCAGTCACGAACCAGGCCACCATCACGATTGGCGACCGCGAGTCCAAGACCAACACCACGACGAACCAGGTGAGCAAGGGCGCACTGGCCATTTACAAGACGGTGGACGCTGGCACCACGGGCGCTGACATCGACACGAACCAGACGTTCGAGTTCACCATCACGCTGACGGCCCCCGATGGCACGCCCATTACGGGTACATACGGTTACGATTACAGCGACGGAACGCAGGGTACGTTCGACTTCGATGACGTGACCGGCAAGGCGGAGATTTCGCTCAAGCATGGCCAGTCCATCATGATCAACGGCCTGCCCGCTGACGTCAGGTACAGCGTCGAGGAAGCGTCGGTGGCGGGGTACTCCTCCACGTCTGAGGGTGCTAGTGGCACCGTCCCGGCCGGTAAACGGGCCGATGCTCGTTTCACCAACACCTTCACGCCTACCTCGGCCGAGCACACCCCCGAGGTGACGAAGGTCCTCGCGGGCTTCAGCAAGACGGGCCTCGTCGAGGGTGCCTACACGTTCCGGATGAGCGTGGCCCCGAAGGCTGGTACCGGCACGCCGGATAATGGCTTCTCGTACACCAAGGATGCCGAGGGTAACGACTTCACCACCGCGTCCAACGCCGCTCCTGCGGAGGGCGAGAACTCGGCTACTGTGACGTTTGCGCCCATCACGTTTACGAAGGTCGGCACCTACGAGGTGACGATCACTGAGGCCATCCCTGGTGAAGGCACCCCTGCCTATGACGCCACGGTTACGTATGACAAGCACTCCTACACGTACGAAGTGACGGTGACGGCACAGGACGGCAAGCTTGTTGCTACGCCGTCTGCACAGCCGGATGACGAGGACGCAAAGTTCACGAACGAGATCAAGACGGGTAGCCTGTCCATCTCCAAGAAGGTCACGGCCGACGCGGGCCTGACTGCCCCTGCGGGCAAGAGCTTCACGTTCGAAGTTGCTGCCAAGGGTCCTGACGGTGCTGCCCTGAGCGGTGAGTACGCGTCCGTCACAAAGCTGGCCGATGGCACGGAGACGCCTGGAACGGTGACCTTCACGCCTGATGGCGTCGCCACAATTACGCTCCAGGCCGACGAGACCCTGACCATTCAGAATCTCCCGGCCGGCACGGTCTATGCCGCGAGGGAGACGAATCTCCCCGACGGCTTTACGCTGAGCACTATTGACGGGAAGACGGTTCTCAAGAACGCCGAGGGTACCATCGAGTCCAACGTCACGACCGCCCATACGTTCGCCAACAACTACTCGGTCATCCCGGGCACGCTCGTGGGCGAGAACGATCTCGCGGGTGTCAAGACGGTTGCTGGTGGCGTCTGGTCGGGTGATCTGCCCGAGTTCCAGTTCACGCTGGTTCAGGTCGATAGGGACGGAAACGAGCTTGCAGAGCCCGACCCGAATGTGACGCTGCCGGATGCGCTGGCGAAGTCTGACAAGGACGGCGCGTTCCACTTCGGCGACATCGTATTTAAGATGCCGGGCGACTACTACTTCCAGATCACTGAGACCGATGAGGGCAAGGCTGGCTGGATCTATGACGACAAGATCGTCAACATCAAGGTCAGCGTAACCAACAACGGCGATGGCACGCTTGCTGTTGCCAAGGTGGCCACTGCCTCTGATGCCATTGAGTTCGAGAACACGTACAACGCCGAGGGCACGTTCAATCTGACGGGAACGAAGGCGCTGAACGGCCGCGCGCTCAAGGCAGACGAGTTTGGCTTCGCGGTGCTGCCTTCGAATGTCGATGCACAGAACCCGACCGAGGTGGACTTCCTCGCGACGGCGACGAACGATGCCGATGGCAACGTTGTGTTCTCCCCGATCTATTACTCGGCCCAGGCCCTCAACGAGGTAGCTGCGACGGAGGGCAGCAACGTCACCAAGAATGCCGATGGCACCTGGACGGTGAGCTACAACGTCATCGAGCTGACGGGCGAGATGCCCGCCGGTGTGACGGCCGATGCGTCGGTGTTCCGGTACGCCGTGGTCGTGTCGGACAACCATGACGGCACTCTGTCGGTTGCTCCTGCCGAGGGTATAGTGGCGCCTGCGTTCGTGAACACGTACGGCAAAGACGCAACGGCGTCTGCAACCATCGCAGGCGTGAAGACGCTTGATACTAACGGCTTCACGGACGTCCTTGATATCGCGGGCAAGTACACGTTCTCCCTTACGGCTGAGGATGGCGCTCCGTTGAACAAGGCGGAGGGCTTCAAAGACGAGCCCACGAACCAGGCCCCCGCTGAGGGCTCCAACTCTGGCTCGGTCGTGTTTGGCGATCTGATGTACACGATGGCCGATCTGGCTGATGTCGAGCCCGGTGAGAATGGAGTTCGCAGCAAGCAGTTCACCTATACGGTTAACGAGACCGGTTCCGTCGATGGCGTTACCAACGATGTCGAGCCCAAGAAGGTTACGGTCACGCTGACGGACAACGGTAGCGGAGAGCTGTCTGCCGAGGCGACGGGCTTCGAGTTTGTGAACAAGTACACGCCTTCTGACATCACCAATACGCCGGTTGACGTGGTGAAGCGGCTCGAGGGCAACCGCACCGAGCCGCTCAAGGCTGGCGAGTTCACGTTCGAAATGAGCGTGGCGCCGAAGGCTGACACTAATACGCCGGCTGATGGCTTCACGATGCCCGACGGCGGCACGGCTCCCGTGACGACGACCAACGCCGCGCCTGTCGAGGGCGGAGAGGCGAACCAGGGCGCTGTGACGTTTGGCAACATCACGTTCACGAAGGCGGGCATCTACACGGTGACCGTGCGCGAGGTCGTGCCTGCCGAGGGTTCTGGCGAACCCTTCATGACGTACGACGATCACAGCTACAGCTACGACGTCGAGGTCACGTCGGGCGGCTCGAAGCTGGTCGCGAATGTGATTGGGACGAGCGTGTCCGGGTCGCCCGTCTTTACCAACACGTATACGTCCCAGGACAACACGAAGGACGTCGTGAAGACCGACGCCCCCGAGACGACGATCAACGGTCAGCTCGTGGGCGTGGGCGACCAGCTTACCTATAAGATCAACTGGGTGAACAACGCGGTCGATCCTGAGACAGGCAAGGCCATTGCGGCAAAGGTGACCATCACGGACACCGTGCCTGCGGGTACGAAGCTCATCCGCATCAACGATGAGGGCACGCAGGACGAGAGCGGGATGATTACCTGGTCGATCGAGGCCGCAGCCGGTCAGACCGGAACGGTGAGCTTCGACGTTGTGGTTGACGAATCTGCTGCAACCCCGGTGGACGAGATCACCAACAAGGCCACGATCAACGTGGGCGGCCACGACTACAACGTCGAGGTCAAAAACGACTTCCCCAAGAAGACGGTCGAGCAGCCTTCTGAGGATGGCGTCCAGGTCGGTGACGTTCTCACCTATACGATTCAGTGGGCCAACACGACCGGCGAGACTGCCGATGTCGTCGTGACCGACGCGTTCATGAATGGTCTGCAGCCGTTTGCGGATCACGAACAGGTTGTGGTTGAGGGCGCTGAGAACTATCAGGTAACCGCGCTGGGCGGTACCGATGACGGTACGGTTGTAACTGTCACTATTGGCGAGGTTCCTGCTGGCTCGTCTGGCACGGTGACCATCAAGGCACAGGTAACCGACAAGGCGCTGGTCGTCGACGAGCTGACCAATAAGGCCACCATCAAGGTTGGCGACAACTCCGAGGTCATCACCAACACCGTCCCTGGCCCCGAACTCAAGACCGGCGACCTGTCCATCACTAAGAACGTCGCACTGTACGACGAGAACACGCCTGCCCCTGAGGGCCAGGAGTTCGAGTTCACAGTCGAGCTCAAGGACAAGGCGAGCCAGGCTCTCGCGGGTACGTACGACGTCGATATCAATTACAACGGTGAGACGACGGAGACTGCTCAGGTCACCAATGGTGGGACGCTGAAGCTCAAGGCTGGAGGTACGGCCGTCATCAAGGGCCTTCCCGAGGGCGCGAGCTACCGTGTGAGCGAGACGCCTCTCGCAAACTTCAGGACGTCCTACGATGCCGGCGAGGGCGACACGAGCACGGGTACGATCGCTGCTAACGAGACCTCTGCGGTCGTCGTGACCAACACCTATGCCCCGTCGCATGGCATCCTGCCCGGCCCGCAGAACCTCAAGGTCTCCAAGACGTTGGAGGGCCGTGGCTGGCAGCCGAACGAGCAGTACACGTTCCAGATCACTGCTTCTGACGTGAGCCCTGAAGACACCCCGATGCCTGAGGTCACCGAGATCGTGGCGACGGCTGACAACCCGAGCCCGAGCTTCGGCGACATCCAGTACAGCAAGGCGGGCACGTACACCTACCTCATCACGGAGACGGGTAAGTCCGGTGACGCCAACCTGACGTACTCCACGGCACAGTACGAGGTGGTCGTGTCGGTGTGGGGTACGGACGATAACGGCGCGCTCAGGGTGTCTTCGATAATGACGAAGGTTCTTGGGACCGGCTCCGATGCTGAGCAGGTTGGCGAGGAGCAGGTTGACGGGCACACGGAGTGGACGGCTAACTTCATCAACGTCTACACGCCGGTGGAGCAGCCGGAGAAGGACGTCCTTGGCACCGACGAGAACGGCGAGCCCACGACGTCGATCAACGGCCAGCTTGTGGGCGCGGGCGATACGCTCACGTACACGGTCGAGTGGGCGAACGACGCCATTGACGATGCTGGCAATGCGGCTGCGGCGAAGGTCGTGGTGACGGATGCGGCGCCGGAGGGCACTGAGTACGTGCACGGCAGCGCCAAGTTTGTTGGCGCGGAGGCAGGCGCTGAGGGCTACAGCGTGTCTGTCGCGGATGACGGCACGATCACGTGGACGATCGAGAACGCTGCCGCCAACGCCTCTGGCATGGTTTCCTTCCAGGTGAAGGTGACAGATGACGCCGTAAACAACGACCCCATCACGAATACGGCCACGATCAAGGTCGGTGACAACGATCCGAAGACCTCGACGGAGACGACGAACGACTTCCCCAAGAAGACGGTCGACGGCAGGCCCGAGGTCGAGGGCGAGATCAAGGTCGGTGACGAGCTCGTCTACACGATCGAGTGGGCGAACACGACGGGCGCCGCAGCTAACGTCACGGTGACCGATGTCCTGCCCGCGGGCCTCACGTTCCTCGAGGCTTCCGACGGCGGTGTCCTCGGTGAGAACAACACGGTGACGTGGAGCCTGGGCGAGCAGCCCGACGGCGCCAACGGCACGGTGAGCGTCCGTGTCGCGGTGAACGACGCCGCCCTCACGAGCACCATTGACAACCAGGCGACGCTGAACATCGGCGACAACCCGGCGATCAGCACGAACACCGTCCCCGGCCCCGAGGTCACGCCTGCTAATGGCAAGCTCGTGATCGGCAAGCAGGTCACGATCGAGGACGGCCAGGGCATCGACGAGGCTCAGGCCAGGGGCAAGGACTTCAAGTTCGAGGTCTCCGTCACGAGCGCCACGGGCGAGACCGTGACTGGCGAATTCCCGTACGTTGGCCAGGGCGGCGCCGCAGACGGCGAGCTTGAGCTCGCAGCTACCAGCGGCAAGGGCACCGTCACGCTCAAGGACGGCCAGTCCGTCGAGATCTCCGGCCTGCCCTCCGGCTCCACGTGGACGGTGACCGAGATCGAGGTGCCTGACGGCTACACCACTCGTGTCGACAGCGGAGCGAACAGCCCCGAAGAGGCTGGCGAGATGGTGGAGGGAACCACCCTCACAGGCACCATCGCGGGCGGTCAGGCGCTTGCCACGGCCTTCTTCGAGAACCACTACGCGGTCACGCCCACCACGCTTGAGGGCGCAACCAACCTCGTGGTGACGAAGGATCTCCAGGGCCGCGACTGGACTGAGAACGACGCGTTCTCCTTCGCGCTCTCTGCGAACGAGAACGACGAGGCCACGAAGGCGGCCGTGGATGCTGGCAATATCGTGCTGCCCGAGAACGCCTCTGACATCGCGATCGACAGCACCATGCCCGAGCACAAGGCGGCTTTCGACGACATCACGTTCAAGCAGGCCGGCACGTTCCAGTTCTACGTTACCGAGCTGCTGCCCGAGGGCGCCACGCCTGAGAATGGCTACACGCTCGATGGCATCACCTATGACGCGACGCAGCGTCTTGTCACGGTCAACGTGAAGGACAACGGCGACGGTACGCTGACCGCCGGCATCGGCTCCATCACGGTGCCGGGCGAGCAGGAGGGCGAGCTGGCTGATGCCTCCCTGACGTTTACCAACATATATAAGACGGGTGAGACGACGGTCGATACGAACCCGACGGACACCTCCGCCCTGTTCACGAAGTCGTTCATGGGTAAGAGCTGGGGCACGGAGCTCTTCAACTTCCAGATCGTCCCGCAGGACGGTGCACCGGCGTTTGCTTCGGGCGAGACGACGGTTGATGCCGGGTCACCCACCGTTGAGGCTGACGATGCCGTTGATCCTGGCATGGATGCCGGCAATGCCGACGCTGGCGAAACGAAGATGTTCGGCTTCGGCACGGTGACGTTCGGTGACGCGAACATGCGTGACGCCGAGGGTAACCGCGTGTTCGAGAAGACCTTCACCTACGACGTCTCCGAGATCATCCCCGAGGGTGCTGCCAAGGCGGAGGGCCTGCCTGACGGCTACAAGACGCTCGGCGACATCACGTACGACGGTCACCACGCCACGCTCTCCATCACGGTGACCGACGATGGCAAGGGCAACTTGACCGCCTCTGAGCCGGTCATCACGGGCGGCGCTAACTGGTCGAACCTGTTCGAGTCCGGACAGGTTGACTTCGGTGACGCGGTGAACGTCCAGATCGCCAAGACGCTCACGGGCCGCGACATGACCGAGGGCGAGACGTTCTCGTTCGTTGCCACTGCCTCCGACGCGGCCTCGGCCGACCGCCTGGGCCTCTCCGAGAGCGGCACGACGTACCACACGTCCGCGGCGCTCGACGGCGAGACGGCCACGACCCCGCTCTTCGAGGGCCTGGTCACCGATGTTGAGGGCAACCCCGTCTCCGGCATCGTCTTCACGCAGGAGGACGTGGGTGCGTCCTACAGCTTCACGGTCTCCGAGGTGGACGACGCCAAGGGCGGCGTCACGTACGACGGCACGACGTACACGGTCACGATCGCTGTCGGCCAGAACGAGGCGGGCCAGCTTGTCGTGACGACGACGGTTGCCGGCTCCAACGGCGAGACCCAGACGTACACGCACACGCAGGGCGACGCCGACGGCGCAACCCCGACGCTGACGTTTGCCAACACGTACAGCGCAAAGGGCCAGCTCGGCGGCGAGAGCAACGTCAGCCTCGACGCCACGAAGGCGCTTGTCGGCCGTCCGATGGCCGATGGCGAGTTCTCCTTCGTGGTCACGAACGCTGCCGACGGCTCTATGGTTGCGACGGGCTCCAACGCTGCCGCCGAGTCTGGTGTCAGCGCGGCGATCGACTTCTCGACGATTGTCTACACGACGGAGACGCTGAAGGCCGACGCCCAGAACGGCCTGGCCGCGCAGGGCACCAGCGCTGAGGGCTTCGTCACGTACACGTATACCTACCGGGTCTACGAGACCACCGCGGCCCTCGGTGCCGCTGGCATCACGCCGACCTTCCCGGTCGACGAGAACGGTGCCGCGACGTACTACGAGGTCACGGTCACGGTGACCGACAACGGCAAGGGCGCGCTCACGCCTTCCGTCGCGTATCCCGAGGGCATGAGCAGCCTGCCGTTCGAGAACCGCTACGGCAGCGCCGAGCCCGAGACGACGGCGATCGTCGGCGCGAAGACGGTGGTGGGCCTGCCCGAGGGCACGTTCCTCCAGGCCGGCGAGTACAGCTTCTTCGTGCGCCCGCTCACGGACGGCGACCCCAACGCCGCCGGTGCCACGACGCTCTTCGCTGACGGTACGACGAACACGGGCACGTTCAGCTTCCCGCTCGCCTACGAGATGGATGACCTGAACGCCTCCGATGCGACGACGTCCGACAACGGCGACGGCACTGTCACGCGCACGAAGACGTTTACCTACGAGGTGAGCGAGATCAACAACGGCACGTTCGGCGTGCGCTACGACGAGACGGTCTTCTACGTCGACGTCGTCGTGACCGACGACGGCCATGGCTCGCTCGTGGCCGAGGTCCAGCCTGCCTACACAGCGGACGGCGCCCAGTTCGACCAGCCCAGCTTCACGAACGTCTTCGGCGAGGACATCACGTTCACGCCGCAGGGCGAGAAGTGGACGGAGGCCGCCGACGGCGTCAACCTCGACGGCAAGCGCTTTACGTTCTCGGTGACGGACTGGGAGACGGGCCAGGTTGTCTCCACGGGCCTGTCCGACGCGCGTGGCGTCATCACGTTCACGCCCATCACCCTGCGTGGTGAGGGCACGTTCTACTACACAATCAGCGAGGTCTGGAGCGGCGCGGCCAACCCGGAGAACGGCATCGGCTACGACACGACGACCTATACGCTCGAGCTGACCGTGACGCGTGACGGCAACGGCACGTACGACTACCAGGCGTCCTACCGTGACGACACGACGGGCGAGCTCGTGGCCGCGCCGTACTTCACGAACACGTACAACCTCAAGGGCACGAGCATCAACTTCTCGGCCACGAAGGAGATCAACGATCCGCACAGCAAGGCGGGCTTCCGCTTCGACGTTGTCGACGACGCCACGGGCCAGGTCGTCACAAGCGGCGTCAGCGACGCGAGCGGCAACGTTACGTTCGGCTCCATCTTCTATACGTACGACGCAACGGCCTCGGTGCTGCCCGACGTTCTCAACCAGACGGCTGACGCGGCGAGCATGGCCCTGGCAAACGCCGGCTTCATCCCGACGGTCGTGACGGGCGACGCTGCCCCGACGCCTGAGCAGGCCGGTGTTGTCTATCGCGTCATGGCCGACGGCGCGGACATTGCTGCCGGTACGGCGATAGCGACGAACTCCTCGGTCGAGGTCTACGTCTACGGCCCGTATGTCGAGCCGGCCGCTGCGCCTGAAAACAGCGCCGCTGCCGACGATGCCACGACTGAGCCTGTCGAGCCCATTGAGCCCGCCGATCCGGTGACGCCCGATGTGCCCGCGGATACGACGGATCCCGCCGAGGGCGCAACCGAGAACACGGACATCCCGGCCGCCGAGCCCACGCCCGACGAGACGGTTGTCTCTGAGGAGGAGGGCGTCGAGCCTGAGGCCCTGAGCGAGGAGACCGTCGCGGACGAGACGGTTCTCGACGTGGCAGCTGACCTGCTCGCCCCGACGGTCGCTATCGCCGATGACCAGGGCGCCGAGCCCTACGCCATTGAGCCGGTCGATCCGGGCATGCAGCTCATCTCCAGCGACCTTGGCGAGCACCACTACACGATCTACGAGGTCAACGACGGCCAGGACGGCGTTACGTACGACGGCGCTCTCTACCACGTGACCGTGAACGTCACCGATGCCGGCAACGGCACGATGGCTGCCGCTATCACGAGGATCGAGCGCACGGGCACGGACGGTTCCATGAGCGAGATCACGCTCGAGGGCGCCGATGGCATGGCGAACGTCGTGTTCACCAACACGTACAAGGCCATCTATCCCGCCAAGGTCACGCTCGAAGGCACGAAGACGCTCATGGGTCGCGACGCGGCTGACGGCGAGTTCACGTTCAGCGTGCTCGACGCCAACGGCAACGTCGTGGCGGGCGGCATGTCCCTCGCGGCGCAGAACGGCCAGCCGGGCGCCATCCGCTTCGGCTCCTTCTCCATCGCTGAGCCTGGCGACTACGTCTTCACGGTCGTCGAGAACAACGCGGGCAGCACTCTGGCCGGTGTGACGTATGACCGCATGGCGTACACGGTCAACATCCACGTCGTCGACAACGGTGACGGCACGCTGAGTGCTTCCGTCGCCAGCATCCTGGACGCCGACGGTTTCGACGTCACGGCTGAGGGCATGGAGTTCGTCAACACGTACAAGGCGACGCAGGGCACGAGCGTCACACTTGAGGGTACGAAGACGCTGACGGGCCGTGACATGGCCGACGGCGAGTTCGCCTTCGTCGCCACGGGCGCGGACGGCCAGATCTGGGCCACCGCGTCCTCCAAGGCGGCCTCGGACGGCCAGCCTGCGGGCTTCACGTTCACGCCGATCACGTTCGCCGAGCCCGGCGAGTATGACTTCGTCCTGAGCGAGGTGCACGCTGGCGAGACGATCGATGGCGTCACGTACTCTGATGTCAGCTTTACGGTACACGTTAGCGTTGTTGACAACCTCGATGGCACGCTGAGCGCGACGGTGAGTTACCCCGAGGGTGGTGTTGCGTTCACGAACGCTTACAAGCCCACGGCTGGCGACGCCGCGCAGGTGACGCCGGTTGCCACGAAGTCCCTGACCGGTCGCGACCTGAAGGGCGGCGACTTCACGTTCGCCCTGACGGACGCGGCGACCGGGCAGGTTGTCTCCACGGCAACGAACGCGGCCGACGGCTCGATCAGTTTCCCGGCGCTGCGCTTTGAGGCGGAAGGCGAGTACGGCTATGTGATCTCGGAGGTGGCGGGCCGCGAGGAGGGCATGACCTATGACGCCTCGACGTATCGCATCCAGGTGAGCGTGGCCGATGACGGCAAGGGCAATCTCGTGGCCACGGCGGGCTACCCCGACGGTCCGGCAACCTTCTCGAACAGCTACGAGAAGCCCGAGGAGCCCGAGCCCCCGACGCCGGACGAGCCCGACACATCCGTGACGCCCGGCGGCGATGAGCCGAACAAGCCGAGCATCCCCAAGACGGGCGACGCGACCGGCCCGATGGCGTTCGTGAGTGCCATCATGGGTGCGATTGTCCTGACGGGCGCTGGCGTTCTCGTGCGCCGCAAGACGCGCGAGCAGCAGTAAGCAAGTAGTTAGTGCGATAGGATCGAACGAGGGCCCCGCCGCTCGGCAGATAGCCGGGCAGTGGGGCCCTTCTTTTTGCTTATGTTCCTCCTTGTGTCCGTTCCGTGGTCTCGCCCCTCCCCCTTGCGCGGGGGGCGCGCCCTCCGGTATATTACCTCATCGCGCAACGGCGGGGCCCACGGGCACCGCGGGGCGCGGCGAACCTTGAGAGCCGGATACTGCGAGAGCAGAAGGTCGATTTAGACGACGGTAAGGAAG